>JADBYT010000011.1 GCA_020402865.1 Bacteroidota bacterium
AAAAGGCTCCGGTGATTGAGCTTGTCGAAATCACCGGGAGAAAAAGGCTCCGGTGATTGAGCTTGTCGAAATCACCGGGAGAAAAAGGCTCCGGTGATTGAGCTTGTCGAAATCACCGGATGTCTTACGCTTTGCTACTTGTGTACAATTTTCATTCGCTGCAAGCTTCCGTTCAGCTGCACCACTTCCAACACATATACCCCGGGCGAAAGCCGCGAGAGGTCGAATGTAAACTGATTGCTGTTCGGGCTGCTTTTCAGCACTGTTTTACCTGATAAATCGGTAAGTGAGGCAAACACGATTGCGGTTTCGGCTTGCAGCAAAAGTTCATTGCCTGCGGGATTCGGACCGATAGTCAGTCCGCTTTGCATCCCGTTCTGTACATCAGCACTGTTGCTGTTTGAACTGAGCTCTTCGCTCAGATTGCGGAAAGCAATGAAACCATCGCCGAGCGAAACATAAGCAGGCTGCCACACACCGGGCAGCGTGGGCAGATTGTTGCTGAATGTATTGCCCACCAGGTAAGCCATCGTATCGGCATTCACAACAATGCCGTAAACTGCATCCACACCCGTACCGCCAAAATAGCTGGCGGTTATCCAGTTGCCGGCTGTATCAAATTTGCAGTAAAATGCATCGCTGCTGCCTGCCAGCGAATCCTGATCGGCCAAGGTTGAAACCGGAAACACAGGACTGTCGGTGTAGCCGCCTACGTAAATGTATTTTCCCGAAAGCGCCATGCAGTAGGCCTGCTCGGCGTTGGGCGAGCCCATGAAGGTGGCCCAGTTTAATTGCCAGTTGTTGTTGAAGCGGGCCACAAACACATCGCTGCCACCGTTGTGCGTGTTTTGATATTGTGCACCGGTAACCGGGAAATCAGGACTTTGTGTATAGCCTGTGATGTAGAGATTTCCGGCCGCATCAAACCGTACGCCGTTGGCATCCTCGCCATTAAAGCCGCCAATACAGGTATTGTACACACGATTGCCAGCCGTATCCATCACAAGCAGATACGCATCGTTGATACCGGTTACGCTTGTTTGAAACGCATTGGGTGTAGTGGGAAAATTGTTGCTGAATGTTTCGCCGCAGGCCGCAATGAGTCCGCCGGGGCCGGTAGTTAAATCATGCACATCTTCGGTAGCAGTTCCGCCGCAAAAAGTGGCCCATACCGGCACACCGGTGCTGGTGAGCCTTGCAATAAAAGCATCAAGCTGCCCGCCGGGCGTGGTTTGCCAGCCACCACTAAGCATGGGCATATTGGCCGAATTGCCCGAACCGCCAATGAAAATATTGTCCATTGCATCCACTGCCACAGCCAGCCCCTGCTCTGCCGCCGAACCGCCGAAGTAAGTGCTCCAAACTACCGTGCCATTGCTGTCGAACCGGGTTACAAACGCATCAAAGCTGCCACCAATAGCCGGCTGCGCGGCATTGAGCACCGGGAAATTGATGCTGTTAGTACTACCGCACACCACAAAATCATCGCCAATGGCCGCTGCACTCCAGGCATTATCAAAACCGCTGCCGCCGAGATACGTGCTCCACCGCTTCGTACCATCGGGCTTTATACGACAAATCACGGCATCATAGCTGCCCGCATTGTTCACCTGTACCGCATTCGTATCCACCGGAAAATTCAAACTCTGCGAACGGCCGGCCACCAATAAATCACCGTTCGGACAAAGTGCTTCACCATACAATTCATCTGCATCAAAACCACCGCAATACGTTACCCATGCCAGTGAAGTAAGATTAACATGCTGGTAACTGATGCGGTTTTGTTTTACCAACGGCTCAGGAATTTCTGCATTACGGTTTGCGGAACCAGATACATTCATTTGATACCAGCTAATTCCTTCGCCCGCATTGATCTCAAAATATCCCGAATCTGTATTATTCACCTCCGGCATTGCCCCCCGCAACTCAAAACTCAATGAAGCATCAGCACCTTTGCTGCTTTGCATGGTCATTACATCTTCAAACACACTAAAACTCAATACCGAACCATCGCGCGCTGTTAAACTTATCTGTTTGGTAAAGCCGGCCGTTTCGGCACAGGTTAATGCCCCTTTTTTATCTATCACAAAATCAACCCGTTTCAAACTCACCTGCTCACCTCCTGCCACATACGTTTTTTTCACGGCACTAAAACCAAACCGTGTAAAATACCAGTCGATGGATGTGGTGCGCAGCCGGTAAAACACGTCCTGTGCAGGTTCGCCGCCGGTGTATCTGATCTGTCCTGAATTGCGTTCAAAATCGCCCGCAATGAGCGAAACAGGCAAAACAAGCAGTGCAAAAACTAGTTTTCTCATCGGAGGTTTCTCTTGAAATAAAAAGAGGGTTTCCGCATTCACGAAAACCCTCTTTTAAAACATATTCTTTAGCGAATCAGGTTCACGTGCCCGATGGCTTCGTGAGGATCACCCTTGTTATCGCGGTAGGTGGCTTTCCACACATACGTATCAATCTGGCAAAGCGGGCCTGCGTTATTTACGCTTCCGTTCCAGCCTTTGGCAATATCACGTGTAAAGTAAATGAGATTGCCCCAGCGATCGAAAATCATAAGTTCGAAGGTGGCCACATCAATGCCATCGCTGTAGGTGTAGAAGAAATCATTAATACCGTCGGCATTGGGTGAGAATGCGTTGGGAGCGTAGAACGAATGATCAGGCTCAATAACCACCACTTCGGTTGACTGATCGCGGCAGCCATACTGGTTGCTTACGGTTTGCGTAATGGTGTAGGTTCCGGGCACACTATACAAGAAATCAAACGGCTGGCCAAGATTGAAAATGGTTGTATCGCTTGGCAATCCCATTTCATACCATGTAGAATCACAACCGATGCACGGCGATGATGAAATGCTGATCAACGGATTGAGAATGGAGGTAACGCCTGGTGTTACTGTAAAGTTTGCAATGGGCAGCGGCCAGGCATTAATCATACCTGCAAATACCTGCGTGTTGGTGCAACCATTTACATCGGTAACGGTGTACGTTATATCGTATGCGCCGGCGGTGTTGTAGCAATGGTTTGCATTTGCGGTGCTGCTGAAGTTACCGTCGCCGAAATCAATACTGGTGGTTACGGCTGCAGGCTGCGATGTGGTGGTGAAGTTTACGCAAAGCGGCACGCAGCCCTGTGCCAGATCAGGCACTACGGTGAGCACGGGCAACGCATTTACAGTAACCAGCACCGAATCAACTACGGCCTCAGAGCCGCACTGGTCGGTTACTGTTACGTAATAAGTAGTTGTTACCGAGGGCGACACGTTAACACTCTGCTGGTTGGCATTACCAATAATACCAGCAGCCGGTGTCCATGCATAGTTATACGGGCCGCCGTCGCCACCACCTCCGTTTGCCGAGAGTGTGGTTTGCCCGCCCGCGCAGATGGCCGCATTGGAGGAGGCTGCTACAGTAAGCACAGGATAAACAGTTATCGTGATGGCATCCGTATTCACACATCCGTTAGCGTCGGTAACGGTTACGGTGTACACAGTTGTTGCACTGATGCAGGCGGTTGGGTTGTTTATTTGCGCATTGCTGAGGTTGCCAGTCGGGAACCATGCATACTGCACCCCACCTGAAGCAGAAAGCTGATAGCACGAATCGCAGATTGATACATCCGCACCTGCATTGGCTAATGGCAGCGGGTTTACGGTAACCTGCATGGTATCGTTATTCTGGCAGCCATTGGCATCAATACCTGTAACTACGTATGTAGTAGTTGAAGAAGGCGAAACTGTTGGCGTGGCTGTGTTGCCACCGGAGGTTATGCCCACGCCTGTCCATACGTAGTTTACACCGCCTGTGGCCGGATTAAGAATAATGCTGTTACCCGCACATAGCATCGTATCTGTAGGGGCAAGAATGGTGGGCAAATTACGTACAAACACGGTAACGGTGTCTGAACCGGTACAGCCAGCCGAGTTGGCTACGTTTACCACATACGTAGTGGTGGTTGAAGGCGCAACGGTTGCGGTTGAAGTTTGCGAATTACCGATCGGGCCGGGATTGCTGGCTGTCCACAAATACTGGTTGCCGCCTGTGGCGGTAAGCTGTGTTTGCGTACCGGGACAAATGGTATCATCCTGACCGGCCGTTACCACAATGTTGTTGGAAACGGTTACATAAATAGGAATTGAATCCACACAGCCGGCAGCCGAGGTACCGGTTACCCAGTAACCCTGCGAAGCGGCCGGGTAAAACTCAACCATCGAACCATTGGCATTCAGAATATTTGCCCCCACCAGCGGCGACCATGAATAACTGGCTGCACCGGTAATGGTAAGTGTATCGGGTGAGTTGGGGCAGATATCAAGTGAATCGGATGAGGGAATAAGTACGGGCGTAGGCGAAATAGTAACCGTTACCGTACCGTTGGCCGTACAGCCTGCAGGCGAAGTAGCGGTTACATTATACGTGGTAGTTGAGGTAGGCGCACACAACACTGAATCGTTTATACCCGGATTGAGCGAAGTAAGACCGGGGCCTCCGTTCCAGTTATAAGTATTACTGTCGGGGCCGCAGGTTACGGTTACTGCATCGCCAAGACAGATGGAGGCTGTGGGCGGACTAAAAGTAAGTTGCGGCGGTTGATTTACGACAATTGTAACTGTTCGTGTACCGGGACAAGCCGAACTGGGGTTTCCGGAAACTGTATAAGTAGTTGTTACACTTGGCGTAACCGTTTGCGAAGAACCTGGCGTGTTGTTGAAGTTTCCTCCGTTCCATTGATAGGATGAGGCTCCGGTTGCAGTAAGCGTTACACTTTGCCCCAGACAAATGGATGTGGATGTGGCCGTAATGTTAACGTTGGGAGTGGGAATAATACCCACCGTTACAATGTTCGAAAACACATCGGTACAGGCTCCGTCAATCATTGCGCGGAAGTACATGAGCGAGTTAACCGGGCAATACTGATAGGGATTTGTTGTAGCTCCCGCAATGTTGGTCCACGTAATTCCGTTGGGCGAAGATTGCCATTGAATGGAGCCGTTGGTAAATGAGGTGAGTGAAAGCGTTACACATCCGCCCTGACACACTGTTGTAGGCGATACGGATGAAGTACCTACCGTGGGTGCCGGGGTAACGGTAATTGTTTGTGTGGCCGGAGGTGTGGTGTAGCAGGCAAGCGGGCCGCCGGTAGCATTAAGCGTAACCACACAAGATACAGTGGGGCTGATGGTAACGGTGGCGCCGGTTACAGGTGTGCCGGGTTGCACGGGAACGGTTGTCCAGGTATAAACTGTGTTGCCCGAACTTCCGCAGGTGTTGGCGGGAGTGAGGTTGGCAGAGAACGTAATGGGCTGCCCGGGACAAATATTATTGGTAGAAGCCGATGAGCTGAGCACAAAAACCGGAGGCGTGCCGGGTGTGGTAAATTGTGTGGCCGCTGTCCACGGACCGTTTGTTCCACCCGGACCTGCGATGCGCTCACGTGAGCGAAGGAAGTAAGTTGTGCCGGGACAAAGATCGGTGAAAGGTACAAACACAGGGCTGTACGGCTCCAGCACACAGTTTTCGAGCCAGCCTTGAGCGGCGGTGTGTGTGGGAACGTTCAGTGCGGAGTGATACCAGGGATACAGGTTCCAGTTGGGGGCGTTCCATGCCGGGGGATTACCGGTAAAGTTGGCTGCCGAAAGGCAGGTTACCTCTACTTCCAGCCAGTAAGGACCGCAACCACAGGTTGCCGGATCAGAGCTGGCGTTGATGGTAACACCCGTGGGACCAACCACAGCAGTATATCCAACCAAGGGAAGACCGTGACATGCTTTTGCTGCCTTATGGGAGAATGCAGCAAAAATGAATAGCACCAGAATTCGGAGTAGCGCTTTATTCATGCGTTAGATGTGTGTAATTCTCGTTAAGAAAACTTGTTTGCCACCAGCAAGTTACAACAAGATCAGATTACTTAACACGAATTAGTACTAAATTTTAATGCACCCTTTATCCACAATTCAGAGTTTTTCGGCATGAAGGCAGAATATCTAAAGACTAACCCTTGTTTTCTTTAGATGAAGCTCAAACTGATGCCGGATAAAAAACGAGCATTAAAATGCGCGGAAACAGTAAAAATCCGATTGAAACCAGGGCCGCGGCCGAAATAATGAGCACCGCCGCTGCACTAAGATCTTTTACATTCCTGATTGCGGGATGTTTTTCGGGATAAAGATGATTGCATAAATGCTCGATCGCGGTGTTGAATGCCTCGGCTGCAATTACGGCTGCAGAACTGATCGCTACGATGCTCCATTCTACTGTCGTTAAACCTACCCCCAAACCCGCCAATACGGCAAATACAATCAGCCCAAGCTGAATACGCGCATTTCGCTCACTGCCAAACAAAAGCAGGCATCCCCGCCAGGCATAACCGAAACTGGCAAACAGACTGCTTTTTTTCTCAGCCATTGCGTTGCTCTGCTGTTATCAGATTTGATACGATCAGGCACCGAAAATTCAGCATACCTTGTTCCCTATTCCCGAAATACCTATTGCTCATTCACAGTAATATCAGGACGGATACGTTGAATGGCTTCTTTCTGCCTGCTGTCTGACACATTCACATACTTCAGTTTTGTCAAATTACGCAACACACTGAAATCACCCGCAGGTACATAAGCGATGTCGAGTATTTCCAGATTGCGGCAGCCTTCAAGCCCTTTCAGGTATTTCAGGTTTCGGTTGCCAGAAATTTTCAGGTGACGAAGCGCAGGGAATTTACTAACCTCTCCCAGACTTTCAAGCTCATTATCCGAAGCATCAAGTAAAGTGATATATTTAAATCCATTAAAATAATACAATGTTCCAAGATTTTGTTTTCCCACATAAAGGAAAGTATCCGTACCAAAATCGGGCATTGATTCAAGCTGTTTAGCCACATGACGCCCCAGATACACATCCGAACGCCAGTCGATGGTACGGCTGATATACAGATGTTTGTAAATACGGGTATATAAGCGTACTGAAAAACTTTCCTTGTCGGTCCAGCGGTTTTTATAAATTACATCCAGCAGTCCGTCAAAATCAATGTTCGAATCCTCATCAAAACTGCTGTTTCCGGGCTTCTTCCCTGCCCCGGCTTTGTTGCGGTTTATTTTTGCCAGTAAATCAATGTTTGCACCGGTGAGGTTTGATACATACGCTTTATCGAGCGATTTGGGATACGTCACATTGTAATACGTAATGAACCGATCCCAGCTGATCAGTGTACTGAGGGAAAACGCCATAAAGCAAAACCAGGTGTTGGCATGAAAGAGCCAAATGTTGGTTTTCCGGTTCATCACTTTAATGGCGGTAGTAATTAAGCCGCCAAGCGTGAGCAACAGGTAAAAATAAACCCCGAGGCGTTTGTAGGTAAGTCCGAATTCGAGCGTGTACATGTTGCTTCTCATGCCGGTGAGCACCAGCAGCAGCACGTTTTGCGCCAGCCACACCAGCGCCAGTATGCGCAGTGTTTTGTAACGCATATCGAAATTGAGGCGGCCGCGGAAGAAAAACAGCACCAGCCCCATAGCCAGGAAAATAGAGACGATTAATCCGCCCACGCCCTGATGCACGTAGCTGGTGTAGGTTACGCCTTCGGGCAGTTCGCGCTCACCGAGCTGGAAGAGTAAATCGCCGCCGGCCACAAGCAGGGTAAGTACGTTGAGCAATGCAAATACGAGTACGCCGATGAAACGTTCGTTATCGGCACTCAGCAGCTTGTCGCCCCAGCCCTGCTGGCCGAAAAGCTGCGGCTCAAGGTTGCGTTTGAAATTGCTGCTGTCGCGGGCCACATCGTGCGGGCCGTGCAGGTAGTAAATGCCATATACAATGCAGGCGCCGATAGCGGTGAAAATAACCCAGCCCAGCGAAATAAAATCGAGGTTGATGTGCTTGGTGAGTTCTTTGAACAGCACGCTCGACTGGCGGTAAATCACAAAAAACACAATCACCACCACAATCGAAATAATTACCGCCCAGATGCGGCCGGGCTTGCGCTGCGGGGCATTCGGGTTTTGCTGTGCGGCCTGCAGATTAGCATTGCGCCGCTCAACGGTATCGGTAATCATAAACACAAACGAGCCGGCCACAGAACTAATGCCCACCAGCATACCCGCCAGCACCGACGAGCCGGGGTGCATACTTTGTGTGGCCAGCAGGAGCAGCGCCGCCGCATTGCCCACAAGCCCCAGCCACGAGCCATTGAGGTAGCCGCCCAAACCGGTAATCAGCACCGCGGCAGCAGCCACAATCCAGCCCCGGCGCCGCACCGCCTGCGGATTCATCAGCGCCGTACCAAGCACCACGGCTCCGCTGAAAATGAGCATGTTCATTCCCCAGCGCTGCTCCCAGAACAAAAAGCTGTAAAGGGCTACCGTAAGCAGAAAAATCCAGTCGTTGCGTTTCATTGTGGTTTGATTAATGGGATTAAATTAATGAATTCGGTATGAATGGCTGTGTTGATTGATCTGAAGTGTTTCCAGCTTTTCCTCCACTACACTTCTGAGCAGCAGATACAATGCCGGTAATAGCAACAACAGCCACCACAGCGGTAGGGAAATGAGTTTGATCAATACTATTGTTTTCATGTCTGAAGTGATGCGTTCGTTTTTTTCATTTTATCACTGAAACGTCCCGCCACAAAGAACCAGAGTGCCGGTACATAACACAGCAGGAAATAATCAGGAATTTGTGCCATGCCATGTTTGGGGGCCACAAAATAGTAGGCAAGAAATACTGCAACAGATGCCCAGTAAATCAGCCAGCCTGAAATGCCCTTCCCGCTTCGCTTTCTGCGTAATACATACACAACCGAAAGTAAAAGCTGCACTATTCCGAGAATTACCGGCAAAATGCCAATGAGAAAAACAAGGAGTATAAACCCCCAGTCATCACCCATTCCAACCATTCCTTCCATGTGCAGCGATTAGTTTAGTTGTTGATTTATGCTCCAGCGATCGCTCATTTTCCCTGCGAAGAAAAAAAAGATGCCAGGTACATAGCAAAGCCAAAAGAATTGAGGTACACCGGTAAGTCCGTAAGGCTCTCCGCAAAACAGATATATAAGATAACCTACAGCAAGAAGCCAATACACAACCCAGCCTTTGACGCCTCTTTTCGTCCGGATACGGCGAATACAATATAAAATTGCCAGCGGAACCTGAACCAATGCAAGTATGAAGGGAAAGATTGCTGCGAAAAAAAAACCAATCCTGTACCCCCAAATAATCATTGTATCTCCCAATTCTTCCATGTCAGCTAAGAGTTGAATGAATGGTACGTTGATAAAGTTTATCACTCACTTTCCCCGCAAAAAAGAACCAGATGCCGGGTACAGTCACACTTGCTACGAGCAATACAAACGCTTCTTCATTTGCAAACGCACCTCCGAAAATACATACAGCCAGCAAGACAATCATTGCCCAGTAAATCAACCATCCCTTTAATGGTGCTTTACTGCTCATTCGGTGAATTGTTCGTATTGCTGCAAATACAAGTTGCACGAGCATCAGCAAAAACAAAAGCCCGGTAATGGCAAGCTGGAGCAGATTTACAGAAGAACCGCACATTGTTTTACAGATTAAGTGTTACCTCATTTCCCTCAGCATTGCTTCCAGCGCATCCAGGTGCGAACGAAAAGCTGCACGGCCTGCATCAGTAAGCAAATACGAAGTGTTTGGTTTTTTGCCGATGAATTGTTTTTGTACTTCTATATAATTTTCGCGTTCGAGTGCGGTGAGGTGACTGGCCAGATTGCCGTCGGTGAGTTCGAGCAATTCTTTAAGCCGGTTGAAATCCACACGTTCATTCACCGCCAGCACCGACATAATGCCGAGCCGCGAGCGGTTTTCAAACGCTTTATTCAACTGATGCAAATAGTTGCTCATACCTTACTTATTCCGCTCGTAACGGTAATACATCACCGCGCCATACACAATGTGCAGCACCCCGAAACCCAGCGTCCAGAGAAAAAGCCCGTAGGTTGGAAAAATCAACCCCAGCAGGCCCAGCCCGATCTGGCAGAGGCCGAGATACTGCACATCGTTAAACGTATATTTTGCGGCCGAGAAAAGTGCAATGCCATAAAACACCAGCGAAGCCGGCGCCAGCAAAGCGGCCTGATCGTGCAGAAGGAGAAAAAGGCAGAACAGACCGCCGGCGGCCAACGGCACAAACAATTGCACCAGCAACCGGCGTGAGGTTTCGTCCCACAATTTCGCCCCTGCACGGCGTGCGCGGCGCCACGTAAAATAGGTGCCCGAAAGCAGCGCGCACAGCAACACAAGCCCCGCATCCAGCAACATGAACGGATAAAAATCCATCTCGCGCATTTTTTCCGCCAAACGGATGGTGTGATAATCGGCCCGGCTGTCAGGTCCAAAAACCTCCAGCCCGAAAAACAGATCACCGCCCAGATACAGGTAGGCTGCCGCCGCTCCGGCCAGGGCAAACACACCTGCGCAAATGCCCGAAAGCCCGCTCAGCGATACAAAACGCGACGACCGGTTCATCAAATCGCGGATCTCGCCGAGGGTGTCTAAATGCTGTTGTTTGGATGACATAAAAAGTACTTTGCGGTTCAAAGTAAAGAAAGAAAACCTTTACGTGTCAAGTACTTTTCAGTTTTTTAACAAAAAGCGCAGAAAATCAAATCCTGTTTATTGCTTCACCAACGGATAAACCACACGCCGGTTTTGCGAAACAATACGCACCATATAATTGCCCGGCGGCCAGCTACTGCAATTTACTTCGTGCAAACCACCAGCCAGTTCACAACGCATCATCAACCTGCCTTCCGCATCCACCACCTCAGCAAAACCATTTTCAGGCTCTTTCACATCAATCATAAACACCTCACTCACCGGATTTGGAAATACAATTGCCTGAACGGCAACGAATGCGTGTCATTCATACTCAGAAAACAAAACACATAATATTCTTGTCGGTGGCAGTTACTGTAATCAAACAGGAAGAAGTAGAAGCAAATAAAAAGTTTGTCGCTGCAAACGGTGTGCCCGGCTGCTGCGGAATTGCGCGGTTAAACCAGAATTTCACGGCATAGGAATACATTTGAAGCAGAGCTGATTTCAAATCGAATGCGCTGCGTAACTTTGCCACATGAACATGCCTGTATCCCTTCATGACCTGAGCAGCAGCGATAAAGCCAAGCTGTATTCCATTACACGCAGCCGGCTAATCAAAGCCGCCATAATTTACCTGCCGGTGTTTTTTATTGTGGGTGGTGCAGTAATCTGGGTGAATAACCGACCGTTATCGTTGGGTATCTATAACGAAAATGTGCGCGGCACCATTAGCGTGGCGGGTGTATTAATTTCATTGCTGGCGCTGCGTTTGTTTGCCAATTATGTTCTTGCGCATACCAAAGCCATGAAAAGCTGGCAGAAAAAAATTGTTCACGGAGAAATAAACGGACTCAAGGGCCGCACCGTTTTTTGTGCCGGACAGGAATTTGAGGTAAGCACGTCACAGGCATCCACACTCAAACCGGGCGATGAAATTATTGCAGAAATCAGTGTGGCGGGCAATCACCTGCTATCACTTCAGCAAACATCTACCGAAGCGGCTCCGGCTGAGGATGCGGAAGAAAAAAAGTAAGCGCCTTTTCAGATAGCACGGCTGCGGTAATACGCCTCTGCCGCATTCAACTGCCTGATTAATTCTTCGCGCTGGCGAACCAGTTCCACAATCATTACCCGGCGGCGTTTAAACAAACTGCTTAGCAGGCGGCGCTTGAGCAATTCGCGCATTTGAAGGTGATAATACCAGGCAAACAAACCTGTTGGAATGGCTATACAGACAACACCCGCAGCCAGCCAGCCATTATCCGTTAGCTTATACATCAGCACACTCCACAGTACATACCAGATCAGAAAAAGCAATGCACCGGTAACCACACCTACTGCGCCCTGAAATTCGCGCTGTTTAATTAAACGCTGTGAGAGATTGTGCGCCACAAAAAACGGCACACCATTCAGCAGCAAACCACATAAATAAATCGGAAAGCCAATTACGGCGGCCAACAGTTGTACGAGGCGGTGATGAATGGGTTTTACTTCCGTGCCGCGCAGTGTTTTGTCGTTCAGGCCCAGCGCCTCCAGTTTCCAGAAATAGCTGCTCATGCCGCTGCGCAAATCGTTCAGGCGTTCATTATCGTGTTGCCTGAACCATTGTACCAGTGATGCAAGCCGCTGTGTAAGTCTGAATTCGTGCTGAGCCGAATCAGCAGGAAGCTGAAGTTTGCGACTGATTTCTTCGCCATGGAGCCGCTCAAGCTGATGCACAAAACGATCGTCTTCACTGTTTTCGATGTGGATAATCTGCGCTTCCAGTCTGCGGCGGATTTCTTCGGTAAGCGCATCAGCTGCTGCAAATTTGTCGGTTTTCCACTGTGCCGTGTACGCACTCACCGCAATCGGCTCGGCCACCTGAATCAGAATATCGCGGCCGAATGTGTGCGGATCGTCGTAGTTTAAACCCACAGCGAGGATATGTACATCAAGCGAAAAATTATTCGCTTCTTCCGCCCCCAGTGCAATGCGTGCGGCTCCGGTTTTCAGCTCGCGGAGTTTGCGCTCGGTAATGCTGATGCCTTCCGGGAAAATGAGAATGGCCGCGCCTTTGGCAAGCTGTTCGTAGCATTTTATAAACGTTTCTTCGTTGCGGTGAGTTTGCGAAGGATCATCCTGCTTGCGGTAAATGGGAATCATATTGAGCCTGGGCAAAAGCCATTGCGCAAACTTCGATTTAAATGCCACCGCCTTTGCAAGAAAATGCACCCTGCGCCCAAGCAGTACCGCAATCACCAACGGATCAAGCAATGCACCGGGGTGATTGGCGCAAATCAGCAACGGCCCTTTGGGCGGAATACGCTCACGGTTGTGTATCGCCACTTCGCGAAAGAAGAAACGAAACGTGATGCGGAAAAGGAGCCAGAAGAAATTGTAAAGCATGAATATGAATTGAATTTATGCTTTGAAAACCACAGCGCGAAATTAGGATGCAGAAAATCAACCGCCATTGCGGGCCTGTGTCACCGAAATGCGTTTACCGTTTTTCCACGCCACTACAAATGCGTCGCTGATGCCTTTCTGCACACATTCTTCGCGAATGGCAGCAGCCGCTTCATACGTAGTAACAGGCGATGTCATAAACACGGTAAAACCGTTTTCGGGATTCACATAATGGCGCACGCCGCGACCGGCAAACTGGAGGAAGCTGTTGGCTACACTTACCGGCACCTGTTCGCGGAACGCGCCAAGCTGCACGGTAAACACAATGCCGCTGTCGTTCACCGGCGTGCTGCTGCTCACCTGTGTGCTGAACGGTACAGAAGCCGCTGCGGTGGAAGCCGGTGCCGTAGTTTGCGGTGTGGTGGTTTGGGGAGTTGTATTTTGCGCAGGTGCAGTATTGCTGCCGTTTACAGGCACGGTGCCCTGCGCTTCAAGGCTGCGTGCTTCGGCCAGCGAAATACGGCGGCCGTTGTAGTAGGCGGTCACAAATGCATCACTGATGCCCGTACTAACTGCATTGTTTTTGGCGGCCACTGCATTGCCAATGTTGTTGTACACACCTGCGGAGTAACGGATGTTCCCGTTCGGCATACGTTCGGCATTCAGTCCGCTCAGGTTGTAAAGACGGGCAGCCGGTACGGGTTGCGAAAACACGCCTACCTGCACGGTGTAAAACAAACCGCTCACAGCCGCTACATCACGGGCAGGAGCTGCATTGGCGGCGGATGCGTTATTGTTTGCAGCAGGCGAAGTTGCGGTGTTTACCGTGGTGTTTGCGGTGGTGTTTGCGGCGGTGCTTCCGGTATTTCCGCCAGCCGTTCCGCGCGAACCGGCGGCATCTGCCAGCACTTCAGCCGATACCGATTCGCCGCTTAGTCGCAACGCCTCGGCCAGCGTAATACGTTTTCCATTGTAAAATGCTACCACAAATGCATCACGGTACCCGAGGTTACGGATTTGCTGCTTGGCGCCGTTGGCTGTATTAAACTGGTTAAACTGTCCGGCCATGTAACGGGTAAGCCCCTGCGGAGTGGTTTCGCCGGTAAGCGGACTAAAGCCGTTGAATGTACCTGCCGGAATCGGATTGCGGAAGGCGCCAACCTGCACTTTAAACACAAGTCCTTCGGGCAAGGGTGGATTGATGGGAATGGCTGCCGGGTTATTGCGTATGCCCGCACTGATACGGAATTCGGCGGAGGCCGGAGCCGTGTTGTTTACCGGCGTTGCAGTTGATGCCGCAGTGTTGGAGGAACCGGTGTTACCGGCCGAAGAATTTGCAGAAGTGGTAGAAGCGGCTGTAGTATTTGCGGAAGTTGTGTTGCTGCCCGTTGTATTTTCCGGAGTGCCGGTTGTAGCGGATGTGTTCTGAGCCGTATTGCTGTTTTCAGGCGTGCTGGCCGTGTTGGTACCGGCAGAAGCCGTGAGTGAAGGCAATTCGGGACTTCCCACTTTTTCGGCTTTGGTTACGGCTTTAATTTGTTCGTAGCTGGTTTTGTCCACCTCCTGCAAAAACAATTCGGCTTCGTTTCGTTTGGCGCGTGCCGATGCATCGGTGTTATCCGCCAGTTCGTTTACAGAATCGCGTTTGGCAAAATCTTCTTTGGCAAGCTGATTTTCACGCGACGCCTGATCGAAATACTGCTGACGTTTTACCGCATCGTTTTCATTCGATGCAAGGTCAACAAAACGCTGTGCTTCTTCCACGTGTGCATTGCCCGAAGCTTCGTATTTAGCTGCCTGCCGGCGCTGCGATGCGGTTTCTACGGTTGCTTCATCGGCTTCGGCAGCCAGTTCGGTATAGTTGCGGTAGGCTTCGCTGTTGCGTACCACTTCCAGCTCATCTTCTTTAAATGGCTCACCGGTGGCCGGATTAATTACCACACCCACAATTTTCGGATCACCATCATCGCCCGTGTTTGCAGGCGTGGTGGTTGAAGTAGTGGTATTTTGCGCCACAGTGTTGTTTTCGGGTAATGTAGTTGTGGTGGCAGTGGCCGCATTGGTGGCGGTGTTTTCAACCGTGGTTTGCGGGTTTTGCGCCTCCAGCTGCTGCGCACGTGTTACTGCATCAGCCGCCTGAGTCTGGCGCTTGTCGAGTTCACCCTGCAACACAGCAATATCATCACTCAATGCCTTGCGCTTGTTGGCCGGCGCTTTTTTCAATTCTTCCTGTCTGGCTGTAAGCGCACTGTCGAGTGTTCCGGCCCAGTTGTCGTAAATTTCAGCTTCGCGGCGTGCGCGTGCAGCGGGATCGGTAATTGCGGCAGCCTGTGAAAGTTGCGCAGCATACGGCGCACCGATTTGTGCTTCCGGCGAATCGGCAACCGCACTGTTTTGTGTACCTATTGTTTCGTTGCCGCCGGTTACTTCAGTTGTATTTCCGATGGTTTGTGCGGTGGTTGTATTGCCTGTTGTGCCGGTGTTTTCGTTGGCGGTACTGGTTGTGCCGGATACCGTAGCGGCTTTTGCTTCGAGTTCCTGCGCGCGTGTGGTGCTGGCAGCGGCCTGCGCCTGCCGGGTGTCTAACTCGGCCTGAAGCGCATTTATTTCTTTTTGCAGTGCATTGCGTGTAGCGGCATCACTGGCCGCATTTAGTTTTTCCTGACGCTCTGCAATTGAATTATCGAGCTGCTCAGCCCACTGATCGTAAATTTCGGCTTCGCGGCGTGCGCGTGCGGCAGGATCCTGCATGTTGGCAGCATCAGCAAGCTGTGTGTTGAAAGGAGCAGCAAGTGCAGCCACTGTTTCGTTGGCTCCGGCTGTGGATGCCTGTGTGGTTGTGTTTTCGGGCGTGTTGTTTTGCGCTGCTGTGTTGTTTTGCGCTGCTGTGTTGTTTGTTTGCGAAGCCGTTGATGCCACAGCAGGGGTAATTCCGGCCGCCTGATAGCGTTGCAGTGCCTGCTGTTGTTTCAGTATAGCCTGCTGCTCATGTGCGGCGGCGGCATCCAGATTTTCGTTTCGGGTGTACGGATCATTGGCGGCAGCAGCGGCGGCCTTACGTTCGGCGGCAGCCTTTTGCTGTAGCTGAGCGGCTTCATCGGCAAGCATACCGGCTGTTTCTACATCGGTACTGCTGTTTCCGGCAGCTGCATTTTTCAATGCCTCAATACGCAACGCATTGTCGTTAAACTGTGCGTTGTTGGCTTGTCCGAGTTGCTGTGCAGCTTCCGTTTCACGGGCCCAGAGATCGCGCTGCACGGCCGTTGCTTCACGCTGCAGCCTGTCGCGCTCGGTGCCAGCCGGAGCATTTGCCGCAGCCGTGTTCAGCGAGTCGCGTTTGCTGCGCAGTGCATCGGCAGCGGCCAGTGTGGCCGTGCGCGCCTGCATTTGCTGCTGTGCGGCAGTGTTGTTAAGCTGTACTTCACCCGCAGCGGCCGTGGCTGTTTGTCCGGTTTCAGTATTTCCCGAAGTTGCGGCAACCGCAGCCACCTGTTCCGCTGCAGCCGCTTTTTCAGCCAGAGCACGTTTGTCTTCGGCCTGTTTGCGCAAAGCAGCAGCAGCGGCCAGATTTTGTTCCTTTTGCTCGGGCTTGCGTTGTGAGGCTGCCTGTTTTTCAACCTTATCGGCTTCCTTATCCAGTGCATCAGCCCAGTTGTTGTACACCTGCGCTTCATTACCGGCCTTTTCCGAAGGTGTTTCACCGGTTACGTTTTGAAGCTGCCCGTTAAACGAATTATCTATAGGCGAGGCAGCCGTTTGAACCACCGCCTGCACCGCACGGGCCGTGTTCAGTTCTTTCTCGTGCTGAGCTGTATTTTGCTGCACGGTTTTCAATTTCTTTTCCAGCTCGTCGGCCTCAGTTTGCAAAGCAGCTTTGGTGGTTTTGTCAGGAGCCGTTTTCGCTGCTTCGCGTGTTTCGGCAATTGCGGCCTTCAGCTCTTCACTTCGTTTGGTGTCCAGTTCAAGTTTACGCGCAGCTGCGGCCTGCGCATCGGGAAGTTCACCGGCAGCTTTGAGCGCATCTGTGTATTGTGCTTCAGCTTCGGCCGATGCAACACGGGTACTTTCGCTTGTGGAAGCGGTAGAATTTTCAGCCGTGTTTTCACCGGTTGTCGCATTCGTATTCTCTCCGGTTGATGCAGTTGTATTTTCACCGGCTGATGTGGTCGAATTTTCACCGGTTGATTCAGCATTGTTGCCGTTCGGGGTATTGTTGATCTGATTTTGTGCGGTGGTTTGGTTTTCACCGGGGGATGTAGTCTGCTGCGGATTGTTCGCGTTTTTTACTGCCAGTGTGTTTCCTGCTTCCGACACTTTGCGCTCGTAGCCGCGCACATCCGTCATAAGCTCTTCGCGTGCAGCTGCATCGGGCACTGCAGCAGTAAAGTTTTCGTTTTGCGACTGTGTGCTGGTTTGGCTGGCGCCGGCAAGTTGTTGTGCCGCAAGGTTACTTTCGCTGGTGAGTTGTGTGGCTTTTGTCTGGGCTTTAGCCAAATCAGCATTGAGCAGTTCAAGGTCTTCATCAATGCCCAGCGCCTGTTCTTCAAGTCCTTTTCGGATGTCTTTGTCGCGCTCGTTTTTGGCGTCGGTGCGTAGTTTATCGGCCTGTGTTTTTTGCAGGGCAATTTCTTCTTTCAGCTCGTTTACCTGCTGGGTGGCTTTTTCGGCTTCTGCGCGTTTGTTATCGGCGTTGCTTTGCAGGTTGCTCAGCGTGGCGTCGGCTTCGGAGCGGGTTTCGGAGAGCAGTTCAAGCTGCTGCTGTTCTTTTTCCAGCTTTTCAATTTCGCCGGGCTTTTTCGATTTCACGGCGGCATCCAGCTGTTTGGCATACTGCTGAGCAAGTTCGGCCTCACGCTGTTTTACGCCGGCATCGCGGCCAATGGCTTCGGCCTGAGTAGCCGCGGCCACCGTTTGTATGGCCAGCGCATTGGCTTCGGCTTGCAGGCGGCCGGCTTCGGCGGTGTTACCGGCTGCTTTTGCCTCGTCGGCTTCCTTCTGTTTTTCGCGTGTGAGCGCGTTAAGCTCTGCCGCATAGGCAAGTGCACGGTCGGCCTGTTGTTTTTTCTCGGTAGCTTCAGTTTTAGCCGTGGCGGCATCTTCGTAGGCAATATTAACCAGCTCGGCATTGGTTACGGCCTTGGGTTCGCCGCTGGTATTGCCGCCAGCCGTGGTGTTGGTTTGTGTGGTATTTTCGGCCGTGCTGTTTGTCGTGTTTTCATTGCCTGCCGGATCCTTGCCGCCGGTATTGGCCGCGCTCAGGTCAACCGCTTCGCGGCCCTGCCCGGCATTTACATCCAGCTTGGCTTTATCACGCAGGAAATCGGGTGAAAGTCCGGCCGTATCATCATCAAAATAGGTAATCACATACAGCTCCATCTTCCCTCCCATTTCCTTATATCCCATTTCCTGCCTTACCGGCTTAATCTGATACTGTGGCGGCACCAGCACAAGCTCGTTCTGCGTTTCCATGCCGCTCTTTTCCACCGTAAACTGAAACTTGCCGCCGTTAGGCAAATTAAGCAGGTAATCGCCGGTTTGCTCATTGCTTTTAAAAATCCCCACCATCTCATCTGTTTCCAGATTTTTCACGATAATGCGGGCCGAACGGCTTGGCTGATCCTGCATAGCCAGAAAATTGCCCTTAATCAGGCAATACTCCACCGGCTTTCGTTCAATGCTTACGTGATAAACGGTCATTTGTCCGTCAGGACTGTTTCTCGAGGAAGCAAAGTAGGCGGTCTTTTCTTCAAAATCGGTAATGTAAAGAATATCGTCGTCGGGCGTATTGATGGCAAAATCAAGGTTCACAGGCTTTAGCCAGGTGTTGGTTTCCTCGTTCAGTTCCGAACGGAAAATATCATATCCGCCCATGCTGCTGTGCCCTTTTGAAGAAAAGTAAAGCACTTTTCCGTTGGGATGCAGAAACGGATAATCTTCATCGTACTCGGTATTAATCGGATAACCTACGTTTTGTGCTTTACTCCAGCTTCCGTTGGGTAGTTTACGCACCACATAAATATCTTTTCCGTTCTCTTCGTTATCACCGTAGGATGAATAGTAAAGCTCATTTTTTTCGCCCGAAAGGAAAATGATGGAGGTTTCCTTGTTCTTTTTGTCGAGGGCCGTTTTAAACTCGTCGGGCTTTACAAGCAGTTGTCCGCTGTAGCCGCTTAAATCGTACGACCGGAAAAAGTCGGCGCGGGAAAGTTCTTTCTTTTCCAGCACTTCAATATCCGTAATGGCACGCAGCAGTTTTTTACCCGTGCGGCACATGGCAATCTGGTTATTTACCTGCAGCTTTTCGGCCTTTCGTTCACCAGCCAGATCGCGGTATTTTGTGTAAGCGCGTATGGCATCATCAAACCGGTAATTGAGGTGATAGGCACGGCCGAGATAAAACCATACATCGGTTTCAGCATCCGGGCTTTTCGAGGCAAATTCGAGGTATTGCAGTGAACGGGCTTTGTCGGCATTACCATACAGCATGCACACCCCGAAACGGTAGTTGTAGTTAGGATCTTTGGGATAGTTAGCCAGCAGTTGCGAATACTTGGGCATGGCCGCCGCAAAGTCGCCCTTATCAAACAGTGCTGCGGCCTCTTTTTTCAACTGCTCTTCCTGTCCATGCAAGGGCAAACCTGCCAGGCAAAAAAAACCAAGCAGCATGAGTACACGCCACATTCGCAAAAGGTGCATAGACAGATGTACAAAAGCCGTGTTCTGGTTCATTCAGGGTTGGTTACACATCAACTTTTGTACCTTAAAACAAAGTTAACGTTTTCGAACATAAATGAGATGCCGGAGACAAGCTATTTCCACATAAACAAGGTAATTGCAGGCAAACAAAAAACTGCCGGTGGAAGCCGGCAGTTTCGGATTATGTAAACAGACTGATTATCTGTTTATTTTCTGTACGGCAGGCTTCTGCTGATTCTGACTTTTAATAAGACGGATTTTCGACTCCTGACGACGAAGCAGGCGCTCAATATTTTTCTGGTGTGTAATGAGAATAAGTATAGCCACGAGCACCGAAAAAATAACCATCGAAGGAACTACCTGTCCGCCAAACACGGTAATGATGAAAAGCGGAAAGGAAATACCCGCCGAAATGGAACCAAGCGATACATAGTTGAACGCCAGAAACACAAGCAGAAACACGCCCGAAGCCATTAAACAAGCCCACGGGTGCACGGCCAGCACCACGCCAAACATGGTGGCAATGCCTTTTCCGCCACGAAAACCGGCAAACACCGGGAAAATATGCCCCAGCACCGAAGCCACACCCAGCACAATTTCCAAATTCACAAAAGGCTGTGTGTCAGGTGGTGCCGATGAAACCAGCCAAGCAAGCGAAACAGCCAGCCAGCCCTTGAGCATGTCGATAATCAACACCGGAATACCGGCTTTTTTGCCCAGTACGCGAAACGTGTTGGTGGCTCCGGCATTACCGCTGCCAAACTCGCGTACATCAATACCGTAAAACGCTTTACCAATCCATACCGCAGTGGGAATTGAACCCAGCAGATAAGCGGCAGCAAGCGCCAGAATTGAGGTTGTTGTCATTCGTTATCAGTTTCCGCTTCCTTCAGGCTCCGGGGCATCGGCAGCACCTTCCTCTGCCCGTTTCAGCTTCTTCATCAGCACCGAGCGGTCGTTTGAACTTCCCCCCCTGAACTGATAATTCCGCTGCCCCTTCTCGCCTTCTTTTTTGCGTTTATCGTCTTTCATTTCCTTGAGGGCGGTGTTGTACGCTTCGTTGGTTGAGTACGCCGTCATGATTCCGTTGGTGTAACTGAACGTGTACCACTTTCCGCCATCAAGTTCAAAATAAATGGTGAGCACATCGCCTGAGCGTTTCCGCTCCAGCATAACCGTACCCGGAACAAATTTATTAATTTGTGTCTTACCTATACTACCCAACCCCAGTTTCCCGGTAGAAATATACGAACGGGTCTTCTGGTTCCAGTTCATCTGAAGATCGGTAAAGAAGAACGTATATTTAAGTTCGTCGGGAAATTTCTTGTATTGGCCGTATAATTTAAGCTGTGTAACGTACTTGTCGGCCTTTTCCTTGCCAATCATTTCGGTAAGGGCACGCTCAAAGGTGGGGCGGGCTACTTCGCACGGGGCCAGACTGGTAGAAGCGTTTACATCCTCAATCAGCTTATCCAGCAGCCCGTCGTCAAAGTAAAAGTCAACCGCTGCCACAAGGTCAAAACTGGTTACCTGTGTCACAGTATTGTGTGTGGCATTGCCCACAGGCAGCAGCATCACCTGCCACAGATCAGCTCCGAGGTTCATTTTGCCCTCACCGTAAATCAAACAGGTTTTCGTGCTAAAACTGATGAAATTGCCCGGCAGCGAACGTTCAATCAGTTTTTCCTTGTTTGAAATACGGTACTCGCGCGAATTTTTGTCGAAAAACAGGAATCCGTCAGAGGTCACCACATTCACATCCGTACGCAGTTTCTTGGGCGAGAGGAAGGCTCCGTACACGTGTGTGGAGTCGAGCGTGCTCATAATACCCGCCATAATCGGATTGCCTTTTTCGTCGGTTGGTTCGGCGCCGATGGGAATGTAAATCTGGTTGGGATTTATTTCGCCCTTGAATTTAAGCCTGCGTTTTCCAATGGCACAGTCGTGAATCAGCTGCGTGGATCCGTCAAAGGTCAGGAACTCTTCGCTGGCGGCCAGCCGCACATCGCCGGTAAACGAATAGGCCGGACTGAGCATGAATTTCGACGAATCGGCAATTACCCCTTCACCAAAGGTTTGGCCCGAGGTATCAGGCGCAATTCTGTTGAAATGAATAATCTGCTCCAGTTTCAGCTCATCCACATACGCATAATCGCCGTTTGCTTTGTATGACCGGCGGGAATACACTTCAATGTCGCAGTTAAACAGTTTATAGTAATTGGTTACCACGTTGGCCTCAATCTTGGCATTTTCAAGCCTGCGCATTACGGCATTTTTCTCAATGGTTACATTTCCGCTGTCGGGAATAATGCGGGCATCGGCCACAAGCACTTCTTTTACCTGTTTGGCATAAATTACATAGTTTTTCAGGTCGTACTTGGCTTTCGGCGCACGGAACCGCAGTGAATCCTGCCGGGGGTGAATGGAAATAAACTCCGGCCCTTCAAGGTCAATTTTATCGGCAGCCGCTGTTTTTTGTCCCTGTTGTGCTCCGTTCAGTTCAATTTCGGCCTTGTCCATGTACCATTTAAAATTGTCCATGTAACACATATACTGGTTCACCGGGAACGTAACTACCGAACCTTTACCATTGGCTTTAAAATCGCCTTCGCGTTTATCGAAGTCAATGTGTGCGTTTACGTTTACCGTAGAAAAGGCAAGCCCGGCAATTTCAAAGGCCTTCAGCCTGAAATCGCCCGTATCGGCATCCACCACATGGTGTTTAAACAACATGTTTTTCGAATCCATTTCGGCATTGGAAAAGGCCAGCGTGCCTTTTGCACGCAGGTCTTTGGGCGTGAGTGTGAGCGTGCCTTTGTGTTGTGCTCTTCCGTTAAATACCGTGAAGAGCGAATCGGTATTGGTTATCAGCATGTAATCCTTCTTCGGCATCCAGTGTATGTAGTCGTTCGAAGAAGTAACGGGCGGATATTCGGTTTTGCCGCTTCCTTTTTGCTCTTTTATTTCAAACGACTGCGCCATGCCGTTCATCGAATCGGGGAAGAAGATAAAGTCTTTTGAAATGCTGGTTGACGTGAGGTAGTTGATTTCCCCGTTACCACGCAAACCACGGTTACTCAGGTTAATGGTGTTTGTAAACTTGGCTTTACCGCCATAAAGCGGATAACCACCCGGAGGTGCCTGTTTCACAAATCCCAGCGAATAATCAGGCATTACGCCAATCGAATCACGCACTTCGGGTAATATGCCGGCCGTTTGTAAAACCCCGCCAAACCTCAAAC
Source organism: Bacteroidota bacterium (assembly GCA_020402865.1). Lineage (NCBI taxonomy): Bacteria > Pseudomonadati > Bacteroidota > Bacteroidota bacterium. The sequence continues at coordinate 22,903 of JADBYT010000011.1, forward strand.
CCGTGGTCGTAAAGTTGTCAAGACTGTCAATCGTAAACGGATCTATTTTAAAGTAAAACCTGTCGCGGTTATACACGCCTTTTTGTACCGATGGTTTGTCGTAATACACAAACGATGGTTTTTCGCTGGTGAAAATGGGGTACTGCGCAAAGTCTTTCGATTTCACGCCCGACCGGTTTCCGGGCGCATCAATTTTCAGTGTCCCGTTCATATTTTCAATTACGCTGCGCAGTTTTTCCTGCTTAAACCCGCCGCGCGGATCACGCGGATCACGCTCTTTACCGTCCACGTATATCCGCACTGAATCCACGTTGGTCAGGTTTAGCTGAAACATTTCGTAATCAAACGTAAACAGTCGCCCGTAGTAATCAAAACGGCCGGCCATGATTGAACCTTCAAATGAGAAATTTCTGTTTTTCTTCAGTACAATCATGTCTTTGTCCGGAAACACCACCACGTTCTGCGAATCGCTCAGCGCAATTTCCTTAACCCCGAAAAGAGTAAGGTCGTAGTTGAGCAGATTGAGTTTACCGTTAATTGCGCCGCTGGCCACATTTGAGCGGAATTCAAGATTATCGTAATCGGTTTTTCCGGCACGTGCGGCAATGTAAAAATCGGTTTTGTCTTTATAGGTAATCTGATCGCGCACGGGATCATAAAAAATAAAACCATCGTTGGAAAGCTGCACCATCAGCGGCCGTATGTTTTCAGGCTGTATTTTCCAGTGGCTCGAAAGTTCGGGCGTCGTAAACACACGCTTACCGCCATTATCGCGCACAAAATTGCGTATGCGAATCAGCGGGTGAATACTTTCCATTCCCTGCAGCCTGTCGTACTGATACTGGCGGTAATAATTATCAGACGGAAATGTGGCCAGTGCCTGCGTGCTGCCGGGCAGTGTACCAATCTGTATCTGGTTGTCTTTGGTAAACCACGTAATCAGCTGCACATACATATCCACCTTGTGAAACGAATTGTAAAACGGCGCCTGCGATCCGCCTTCGTCACTGCGGTAAATTTCAACCTTGGCCGTGTCCACAAAATATTTAAAGTCCACCAGCGGATGGAAAATCGAATCATTGTCGAGCGAGAATTTAATCATCGCATTGGTGGCCCCTACCTTGTCTTTGGTAAACGAAAAGGCCGTGGTTGACACGGTAAGAAAGTTTTTACCGTTTCGTTTAAAATACAGCCGCGATGGCATTTCCTTCGATCCCGAACCAATGAAACGTGCACCAAGTTGGGTAAAGCCACCTTCAAAATCCACATTCGGATAAATTGATTTGATCTGGTAGCGGCTGCTGTACGACTCAAATTTTGGGAAGGCCGATTTGAGTTCGGTGCCTTCGGGCACGGCTTTTTCGGTTAGTTTTCCCAGCAGTTGTTTATCCTGAAAGTAGGCGCGGTTTACAAACATTACCGAGTCGGCGGTATAGCTTACCTGTTTCACATTTATGTTGTATTTGCGCAAATCGGCAAATACTTCATTTTCGGCCAGCCCCACACGTTTCCAGTTTACCCGTCCGCCGGTGCCCACCCATTTGTTGGTACTCACGTAATATGTACCCGAGGTGTTGGCAATTACCGTGCTGTCGCCTTTGGCATAACCAATAAGTGTCACATTGGTAAACCGCATTACGGCAGCTGTATCACAATCAAAAGCCCAGCTGCCTCCCACGGTTTTCCATTCGGCTGTGGGCGATCGGTAGAATTTATTTTCCAGAAAAAGTCCTTCACCAAGATTAATAAAATCGCTGAACGGTTTGTTCAGCCTGCCTCCGCCAATACGTGTAAAACAGGCCTGCCAGGCTGTAATGGTGGTTTGCGGCACATTATTATCCACCAGTGCTTTTATGGTGTTGAAATACGAATAAAACTCGGGCTGCGGTCTGAATTTCTTCTTCACCATCATGTTTGTATTCTGGTACATAATGGTTTTCAGCTCGGGCGATACTTTTCCCGGCAGCCAGTAGAGTTTGTTAAACTCATCCATGTATTCGCGCCCTGCTTTTCCGTCGTAGCTGTCGAAGAAGGCTTTCATTTCTTCAATAAACTTTACCGGATCTTCGGTAAATCCTTTGGGCATTACCTGCTGTGCGGCAAGGCGGGGCCCGTTAATCAAAAGGGTTGCAAGGGTAATGAGCAGAGCGGCTACACGCATTTTCATCATCATTCGGCTTATAAGGCTTGGTTCAGTTTCGGGTCAGTTCCAGCAGTGCCCATTCGTTGCGGGCATTTGCGGCCACGGTAGTTAGTCCGTGTGCGGCGGCTGCATGAGTAAGAGTGTCGGTATCGGAGGTAAAAAAGCCGCTCAGCAGCAGGGTTCCGCCGTGGTTCAGTGCATTGCCAAAGCCGGGCATGGCGGCCAGCAGCACATTGCGGTTTATGTTGGCTATAATCACGTCGTAGTTTTTTCCGGCAAGAAAGCGGTCGTCGCCTTCATAAACGTGAATAGCGGCTCCCGGATTGTGTGCCGCGTTTTCGCGGGCATTCTCCACGGCGGGCGCTTCTATGTCCACCGCATCCACATGCCCCGCACCGCGCAACGAGGCAATAATGGCCAGCACACCCGTGCCGCTGCCCAGGTCAAGCACCGTTTTACCGGCCACATCCATTGTTAATAACTTCTCTACCATCAAATGCGTGGTGGCATGGTGCCCGGTGCCAAACGACATTTGCGGCTGTATCACAATATCCATCACACCGGCGGGCGGCGGGGCATGAAACGGGGCGCGTATCATACATTTCCCGCCTATATCAACCGGCTGAAAATCAGCTTCCCACACCGCATTCCAGTTTTGCGCCGGTATGTGCTTTTCGGTCCAGTGCAGGGTGCCCAGCGCCGTATCAAAATCGTGCAGCGGCTGCAGCACACCGGCGTGGTAAACAGATTCGGGAATGTAGGCCGTAAAACCGGCGGGCGTGTCGGCAAAACTCTCAAAACCCAGCTCGCTCAGCTCGGTAATGAGCAGATCAGCAGCCGGATAGCGCGGTTCAACCTGTATATCGAGTTCGATGTAGTTCATAAATTGATGCGGAACTTCAATATTACGTGCAAAAGCCGTTCCGGGATATGCGCAGCAGGGGTGTTTTATGAACAAAGACGCACAAAACCGGCCTGCGGTTACACACCTGTTTGTTAAATTTCGGGGAGCGGTTGTTCAGGTGCTGTGAATAATTACCTGATTTTTTCTACGTAATCCAGTAGCGGATCTTGGGAGCACTTCAAACGGCAACGGCTGTTAGCCGAAGTCTATTCAGGGGAAATATCAATAGCTTGACAGGTGAGGTCAATTGACAAGCTTGGTTCTCCAATTCCTGATAGCAATTGCAATTTACAGAAAAAACCGTCCTTGTATTCATAGTCGAATCTGAAAAGTTCTAATTCCGAATTGGAAGTTAGAAATAAAGGGGATGATTCCAGTTTATTTATTTCTTGAAAGGACAGACGCAACTTGTCATAATCTTTGGAACCTTCATTATATATCAAAAGATGCAGGACCAATTCGACGGTCTGGCCAGATTTGAATTCCATGCTCGCGACTGGCGTGTCGTGAAACTCATACGAGTTTAATTTATCGATGACTTGGGTGATGTTCTGCATGGATTACGGCTAATGGTTTGGGGCTTGGTGTTGGTGGGGGATTAGAAGCACTACCAGTCAACCTTGCATAAATGTAAATAAAAGGACTAACGTTCAATTAAGCCGTCAGCCCTCATTACGCCAAACCGATGTTGGAGGCAGTTTTATCGCCTTTTCCGGGCAAGCCTGAACACAAAGACCACAAGCATGACACAGTTCAGGATTAATAACGTAAGCCTTTTTTTGAAGAATAATGTTTTGATTTGCCCTTTAAAATTCAGTTTGGCCTTGTCTTCTTTAGAAATTGGCCGCATTTCAAATACCGCGTAAGGACAAACGGCCACGCAATCTTCTTTACCCCCACAGCTATTGAAGTCAACAATAGGCATCAGTTTTTTCTGGAATATCCGAACAAGTTGAATTGTCTAATTTATTTTTCATTTTCCTAATTGAAATTAAATAGCCATTTAGAAAATTCACTCCATTGCTTTGTCGAAATGGAGTGGGCATTAGTGTCTTCACAATAAGTTATTTGAACACCCAACTCTTTTAGTTTGGTTATATTTTCAGCTGCATACGTTTTGGGCAGCATATTATCACCACTTCCATGAGCAATGAATGCTTTACTGCTTTTCAGTGTTGCTGATTGGCTGACATACGGACTAAACTCTTCTACAAATCGTCCGCTAAACACGCCAAATCCGGCAACTAAATTTGGGGTACCCAGGCCTGCACATTGAGCCATATTTGCACCCTGGCTAAAACCCGCAACTATAATTTTGTTACTATCTGCATTATACTTCTGCGTTATTTCAGAAATTAACTGCATTAGCATTTTTCTGCTTCTTTCTTCTTCATCAATATTTATAGCAATTTTCCCGTTCACCATTTTCACATCATACCACCGATAACTATTTTCGGCTAACTGATATGGCCCACGAACAGAGACTACTATCCAATTATCAGGAATACTGTTGCTTAACGAAAACAAATCATTTTCATTGCTGCCGTGTCCATGTAATAATATCAACAAAGGAGATTTTACCAAAGCAGATTTGGTTTTCTTAATTTTATAGACTAATGGAGTGTCGTTTTGCATAATATCGTTCTTGTTTTGTACAAGGCAACAAATAAAAACTGTTAGTTTTATAACTGATAGAATTAATGTTTTCCCGAGCATATCATCTCTTATTAATTTATTGAAGAAAAATGTATGTGAATAATTAGAGCCTGTTTAAAATCCGTTTTTGATATTTATTATGAGTTCATTTTTACTCAGACAAGGCGCATCTCGCAGGCGATATCAGGCAAATATCGACAAGAAAAGTAACGCAGGATGAGGACAAATGAGCGATAAGAAATCCTAAGGATGAAATTTAAACAGGCTCTTTGATTAGTTGATGTAAGGTGCTTTAAAATAGTCGTTATTGGATTGTAATACTGCGTAATTGCTTGGTATGAGCAGAAAAATAGCCTAAGGCTCCACCGATAATGTTACTGGGCGGATTAGCAGGAGTTGAACCACCTCCTAAACCATTACCTGCAATTTGTGCAAGAGCATTAAAATATGTATAAAGTTGAGGGGCGATACTTCGCATTTCTACTGTTATTGTGTCTCCGGTGTTTACAGGATTATCTTCAGCACTTGGTATTTCTAAACCTCTTTGATTGGCTACCCCATTACCAATATTATCTGATTCAACTTCAAAAGTAATACCCCTTTGACCACTTGCTGTTACAGCAAAGCCATAAAAGTTACCCGGTATTGATGGGTCTATATACTCTGGTAAAACATCATAACTGGTAACTCCCAAATTTGTCATTTGAACTATCCTTAGCCCATCTAAAGGCACCATCTCTGGGAGTTCACATTGGGCAGTATAAGTTTTACTATCAACTAAAACTTTTAATTGATAGTTTCTGCCAGGTACGCCAGCATTGAGTCCTGAAGTCACGTAGTAACCATCGGTTAAATAGGTTAAAGTGTCATTTAAGCTTATGTTGTCACTAATTATTACTAAAGCATTGGTTACTGCCGGGTACTGATTGGATTGCGTAAAAGATACAGATCTTGTTATACGCACAAAATGTGGTTCTGCAAGATTTGTAATATTCCCTTCTATAACCAACTGACCACTTTTATTGTCTAAATCTAAATCTACTTCTTTTTCACAACCTGTTAAAACAAAGAGTAGAATTACTGAGATAATTTTGGCTGTTTTCATTTCATTAGAATTTAAAGTTATAGGTAACACTTGGGATCCATCTGAATAAGGATGTTTGTATCGCTTGAGTAGTTCCGGGATTATTTGGATTATCTTGAAAAGCAATACTAAATGGGTTTTGACGTCCATAAACATTATACACACCAATGGTCCATGAGCCTTTAAGTTTTTTGCCTTTATTGCCCTCGTAGGTAGCACTTAAATCAAGTCTATGATAATCGGGCATGCGATCTGCGTTTCTGCTATCATAGTGAAAAACTGTTTGCCCGTTTATCTCGTACTTTCCGGTTAGGAAAGTAACAGCATTGCCTGTGCTGTAAACAAATACTCCTGATAAAGACCACTTTGGAGAAATGTTATAGGATGCCACAACGGATAAGTCATGGGTTCTGTCTAATCTTGAATTGTACCATTGGTTGTTGTTAATACCATCAATTTTTCTTTCTGTTTTTGAGAGCGTATATGCAACCCACCCAGTCAGCCTACCCTCTTTCTTTTTCGCAATAAACTCTATTCCATATGCTCTTCCTTTGCCAAATAATAAATCAGCTTCTATATCTCTACCTGCACTAAATGCAATTTCAGCTCCGTCGCGATAGTCGATTTGATTTTGCATATTCTTATAATAAGCTTCTACATTAACTTCATAATTATTATGATCAAAATTTCTACTATAACCTGTGCTTATTTGATCTGATATTTCGGGCTTAACAGTGTAGCTGCTGCCAATCCATAAGTCTGTTGGATTGCCGCTGTTACTATTACTTAACAAGTGTAAATTTTGCGTATTTCTTGCGTATGCGATTTTAATGCTACTCACATCATTTATTCTGTAATTGGCAGAAAGTCTTGGCTCTACGTTAAAATAAGTTTTCCCCAGCTTTCCTTTACTTAGTTGAACACTGTTTACCAAAATGCCATTTTCATAAATATTATAGATGTCTCCGCCTAAAATGGTAAATGATGATAGCCGCAAGCCATGACTTATGGTTAGGCGTTTAGAAACTTTATAATCGTCGTTAATATAGACCGCCTTTTCAAGTGAAGTTCTTGGTGGCTTCTGAGAAATGCTTTCCAAGCTGCCCGAAATATTAGAAGGAGAAATGGTATGGTATATGCTATTTATACCAAATTTGATAGTGTGCTTATCTGATAAAAACCAAGAGAAATCTTTTTTAAGATGCCAGTCTTGTATTTTAGATTGAAGTTTAACATTTACTACCTCATTACTAAAATTGATATCGTAATTATAATTGCTGTAAATTAATGACGTATTTACAAATAGTTTTGTATTGATTATTTTGTTCCAACGTATTGTTCCGGTTGAATTACCCCAATTCGTATTAAAGCTGTTGCTCAGGCCTAATATATCTCTGCCAAAGTATCCGGAAATATAGATTCTGTTCTTATCATTGATTTGAAAATTAGCTTTCATATTTAAATCGTAAAAAAACAAACTATTGTCTCTATAAAGATCAGACAAACCCAAAAATAAATCTGCATACGTTCTGCGTCCGGAAATGATAAAAGATGATTTTCCTTTTTGAATGGGCCCTTCAATAGTCAAACGGCTGCTAATAAGGCCAATACCACCGTTTGTTTCAAACTTTTGATTATTCCCATCTTTCATCTTTATATCAAGCACAGATGAAAGTCGTCCGCCATACTGTGCAGGTGGATTTCCTTTAATAATTGTGGCATCTTTAAGTGCATCACTATTAAAGGTGCTGAAGAAACCAAACAAGTGTGACGCATTATACACAGGCGCTTCGTCAAGCAGTATGAGGTTTTGGTCAAGTCCGCCTCCACGCACACTAAATCCACTATTACCTTCACCACTACTTTTTATACCCGGAAGAAGTTGAATGGTTTTGAGTATATCTTTTTCACCTAATAACACCGGTAGTTTTTCTATGTCTTTCATTTTTATAACCTCAGTACCCATCTGAGCAGTAGATAAGTTTTGATCTTTCCCTTCGCTCGAAACAACAACCTCACTCAATTCAACAGAAGCCGGTAACAGAAAAATATCTAAATTTTTATTGGATAAAATATCCAGGTTTATTTTTTGAACTTCATAACCAATGTAGAATACTACAATGGTTTGATTTCCCTCTGGCAAGCTTAATGAATAAAATCCATATTCATTTGCAGTTGTTCCAAATGTGGGTTTCCCTTCTAAGCTTATTGTTGCGCCAACAAGCAATTCTCCATTTTGTTTATCTCTCACAGTACCACTTAGAGAATACTTGGTTTGAGCCAAAACAAGCGTAGGGAGTAGAAAAAGAAATGCTATAAAATAACCAATAGTTTTTTGCATGGCTTCGTAGATTAATTTCTTATAACTGTTTTTCTATAACTCATCTCAAAACTACTTTTCGAGTTTTTTACAAGTATTTTCGTTATGGAAAGCATCTTTTCGCAGGTCATAGTTGGCTACACTGAATTGTTGAGATGAAGAAGAAATGAAGAGAGGCCAGAGCGAAAAAGACGTGAGTATAGTTTTGAGATGAGTTCTATGAATGAGATAGTAATATCTTAACTCCTGTTGGGTCGGTTGCCCAATAATTACCATCTTCCTCATTTGTATTACCAATTGCTTTTAACGCAGACTGGAGTTGTTCTTTTGATTTGAAAACAATGTGATAATGTTTTAATCCGGCATCGGTAGTTGGTGCTAAAGGTCTGTTGTTCCCGTGCCACGAATTCATTGCCACCCGATGCTGATAAACTCCTCCCGCACCTAAATCGGCGTATTTAAACTGTGGGAAGAAATTAAATTGAGTGAACCCCAATTTTTTGTAAAACTCATTATTACGTGAAACATCCTGAGCATAAAAATGTATATGTCCAATCTTAGCACCATCACTAATAATTTTACTCAAATCTTTTTCAAGAAGGCTTTTGAGAATTTCTTCTGTATCTAATGGTGCCGATGCCGCTCTGATAGTTCCATCCGCGTCCTCCATAAAAATACCTCCTTCTGTAATCACTCTTTTAAATCGCTCAGGTGTTTCTAAAGCTAATTCAACCATTACGTTATCATAGTCTGTCAGATACAGAGATTGCGTCATGGTATGATCTATTGGAGAAAAGGAGTATTTGTTTTGTTGCAAGCGATAAATAGCCTTCGCCAGGTCTTCTTTAGTGGCTAAGTGAATAGCGAAATGATATAAACCACTATAACCCTCTATAAAAGCTGATTTAGCTGTTTGATGAACCACAACCAATGTCGCATTTTCGGTTCCAAATTCAGCCATTGAATCAGACTGGCTTCTCAGCTTCATACCAATTACTTTTGTCCAAAATGTAATGGCCTTTTCAATTGAAGTATTATTCAGATGAACAGCCCCAAAAGAGGCTATTTCATCTGAATTTTCAAGCTTTAAATCGTTGGCCTCTTGCAATGACATTGCACTTGTTAATGTTGATATACCGTCCATTGTTAATAATAATGTTGAAGTGCCGAGAATGGTTTTAATAAAATCTTTTCTTTCCATTATAATTAGGCTTTGGGTAAAATAGGTGCTTTTTTAGTTCTGCCCCAGGCTACAAAAGCAGCCAGCAACAAAAAGAAAATATTCATTCCAATAAGTGATGCTTCGCCTCTTGAAATATGAAATACAGAGGCTGAAATCATTAAAGCAATAATGCCATAAGCAGCATATACCGTAAGCTTAGGCTGTATTCTTAATGTGGATGGCAAAATGCTGCCTAACACCGCTAACAACTCTGCAATGCCTGTGATTTTTACTAAGCCCGGATTATCTTTCGCCCAGGGCAGCATTTTGGCTGTTTCATCTAACGGCTGAAACAGTTTGACATAAGCAGCCCAGATAAATAGTAATGCAAGAATACTTTGTGCTGTCCATAATAAGACGTTCATTACTTTCGAAGACTTATTTGTTGTTTCCATGATTATCAAATTTAAAGAATGGAAATATTGTTAGTATTGATAAAACAGGGAAGAAGTGCATCGGGATAATCAAACCCGGAAACAATTCGGGCGATTCAGTCTCTAATGGCAGGTTGAACCCGAATACTCCTGCTATTGAGGCAAAACTAATTACACTATATGCAATATTTAACCAACCAATAGTTTTAGTTCCTTTCCATTTTATAGCCAACTTATAGCCAATAACCATAAGAAGGCAACCAATTAAACAAGCAGCAATAATATTTGAAGTACCGGCAATTTTACTGAAGTCCACCATAAATGCCTCTTTGTAAATATTCAAATAAATGATGCTTGCTAATGAAGATAGCAGGCTGCCTGCTATCCCCATTATGAAAGTTTGTTTCCAGTTCATTTTGTTACGGGTATATTAAGTTGGAAATCCAGTACTTCCGGAGTACCGCTTTTAGTTACGTTATAGTCAGCAGGCTTTACCGAAAAACTGCCGGCAAATACTCCGCCATTGGCTGCTTTGGTAAATGTGAACGGAATTTTGATTGCCTTGGTAACATTCTTAATCGTCAGATCACCTGTTGCTTCATAACCACTGGCGGTTTTAGTGATTGAACTGGAGACGAATTTTACCGTTTGATAATTCTTGGCATCCAAACCCTCAGCGGCATGCTTGTTACGCATCCCGTTACCCGTATTAACGGTTTTAGTATCAATAGAAGCCGTTAGCTTTGATGCCGCAAGGTTGTTTTCATCAAAAAGCAATTCGGTTTTTAATCCTTTAAAGATACCCTCAAACTTACTACTGGTAAATTTCACCGAATAGGCATCTTCTGTTACTTTCCAAAGCGTTGCATTGCTAACTACTTTGAATGCTGATGTACCAATGAGTATGGCAATCATTACCGGATAGAATATTTTTTTCATCTTTTCGTTTCTTTTATGTTTAACAGTTGTGGTTTTAATTATTTGTGGTTTTGACTATTTGTGGTAAAAGATTTCGTTTACGATTAAGCCATTCTCCCAGGTTTGTACAGCTACCTGTTGCATATTCATCCTGAAACCATTGGCAAAAGTCAAGTCCATCCAGCTTTCAACCATTGTTTTGTTGTTTTCAGTATCTTCTGCAAAACTCAAAATACCTGCACCGTGTACTTCCTTCATACTTTGCAAAAAGTTGATTTCATGCGTGCGGTTAGCGTCTTTGCCAATTCTTGGCTCCTCGCCCAATTCTTGCATTACTACATTTTCTGCATAATACTTTTCGAAGCCTTCTAACAGCTTGCCTGCATTTACATAATTTTGATACAGGTCTTTAACATTTAGTAGGTTTGACATATTGCTGTTTGTGTTAAATTTTACGATACAAAATTGCACCATCAAACACCGGCTAAACGATGAGGTAAGACAAAAAAAAACGTTGATGTAGATCAACGTTTTTTGGGGGGGATAATAAAAGGTGCTATTTTTTTAAGGAATTGCTTCGGATACGACTAAGCGTTTCCTTTGTCATACCCAAATATGAAGCAATAATGTGCTGAGGAAATCGTTGAAGAAATTCGGGATAGCTGTTTTGAAGCTCTTCTAATTTTTGTTCTGCTGTAAGTGTTTGCGAAGAGTGTAGCCGCTTCATAAGTTGAAACGACTTCCGTTCGGTTAAAACACTATTGAGTTGGGAGATAAAATTCAGTTTGCCGAGTTTATTAGTAAAGTTTTCTTTGGTTATGACTAATAATTCAGTGTCTTCATAAGCATCAATATAGTAGGGTGTTGGCGTGCCTATCAAAAAACTTTCCTTATCACCAGCCCACCAATTTTCGATATAGAGTTCCAAAATATTTTCTTTGCCTGTATTGTCAATAGAATATTTTTTTAAAGCCCCTTTTACAACAAATGCTGCTATTTTGCAAACCTCTCCTCCTTCAATTAAGTATTGGTGTTTACGTAACTTCTTTAATTGAAAAACCTCAGAAAGCAAGTTAATGTCGCTTTCGGTTAGCTTGTTTTCAACTCGGGCATTGATGTGTTGTACAAGTTTTTCTATCATTTTCGTATTGTCTGTGTCGTCATTAAATTGCCACCAACGGTTTCGGGCTTGGCGTTCGGGCGGGTTTCGGAGCACTAAACTGTCTGCTAGCACTTAACTTCAATAGAAGCACAAAGCTTCAAGTTTGCACATCAGCCCGCCTGATGCAAAACCCGTGTTAGTGGTAATGCTTCTTCTATTTTGTTTTTGGATACTCATGAATTCCTGTCACAAGTTTATAATTTTTTAGCTTCTCTTTTACAGTTTCAAGATTGTTGGATGTGTCCACAAGTTGAATATAATAATACTGTGGGGTGTTCTCGCTACCACCTTTTCCATCATTACGCGTGAAGCCTTCTCCAAAACAGCTACGCCGATAAATATAGAGAAGATCAACTTGAGGTGCCCCCCCAAAATCCCCCCCCAAAAAAACGATTCCGCCCCAATTCCCTACCTTTGCACCCGCATGGAACTCGGACGCGAATACTGGAACCAACGCTGGCTGGAGCAAAAAACCGGCTGGGACATTGGCGCAGCCTCTGCCCCGCTTACTGATTTTGCCCTGCAGCTCCCGCACCGCAACCAGCGCATCCTCATTCCCGGCGCCGGCAATGCCTGGGAGGCCGAATTCCTTTTCCGCCACGGCTTTACCCATGTGCATGTGCTCGACATTGCGCCACAGGCCATTGCCGCCTTTCAGGCCCGCGTACCCGATTTCCCCGCCGCACAACTCATAAACGGCGATTTTTTTGCGCACACCGGGCACTACGATCTGGTGCTCGAACAAACCTTCTTCTGCGCACTGCATCCTTCGCTGCGTCAGGCCTATGTGCAAAAAATGCACAGCCTGCTTGCGCCCGGCGGCACACTGGCCGGTGTGCTGTTTGATGCCGAATTTGAAGGCGGCCCTCCGTTTAGCGGCTCGGCGGCTGAGTACAAAAGTCTTTTTGCGCCTTACTTCGAGCTGCATACGCTTGAACCGGCGCGCAATTCCATACAGCCCCGTGCCGGACGCGAAGTGTTTATCCGCTTCACCGCCCGCACACACGTTGAACCTGTAAACTGATCTGCCATGCGTAACCTGCTGCTTGCCCTGCTCGTGTGTGTTGCCTCCGCCTTTGCGCCCGCCACCGCCCCCGACGATCCGCCAGCGGCTGCTACGCCCAAGATGGATCCGGTAAAAGTGTATTTCGCCAAACACGGCCTCCATGTCGATTCGGCGCAAACACCCTACCTCTACTATCAGGTTCACGACTGGCTGGGCACGCGCTACCAGTATGCCGGCCACACCCAAAAAGGCATCGACTGTTCAGGCTTTGTGGCCGAAATGTACCGCAGCGTATATTGCATCAGACTCAGCGGCGGTTCCCGCGATTTATATCCGCAAGTGGACTCCGTGCCCCGCTCCGAACTTTGCGAAGGCGACATCCTCTTTTTCAAAATCCGCAAAGGCCAGATTTCGCACGTAGGCATCTACCTCGGCAACGATAAGTTTGCACACGCCAGCGTGCACTCCGGCGTAATTGTGAGCGATTTGAAAGAAGATTATTACAAGAAGTATTTCTTTACCGGCGGGCGGTTGAAAGCGCCGGTGTATGTGGAGTAAAACCGGAAATTAGTTCGAAACAAACGGGCGCACATCATGCGCTTTCATGTACTCGGTAACTCTTTCGGTTTCATCCGTACTGATCATTTCAGCAAGCCCGGATGAATGAAGGTGTTTCCAGCTTTCAAACTGCCCTGGCATAGATACCTGGTCTGGTTCATCAGCAATAATAAAATACTTGCCCTTTTCTTTCTGTAGTTCAAAAGATTTAATCAGGCTGATAAACTGGCCTATCTTATTCGACAGGGATACGGTACCCACCGTAAAATCAAAAATCTCACCAGCCACCGGCCTGTTGTTCCGGCCAATAAAATCAACCTTAATTTTCGGAATCAGTAAAGTGGGAATATCATTTACAGTTAAGGACTGGTTGATGTTTACATGCGACCGGATTTTAGGATAAAGTCGCTTAGAAACACCTGAAATGCCAATTTCTTCTGTAAACACAGCCGGCATCTTTACCTCGTCCTCGTAATCAAATACAAACTTTTCAAAAAGGTTTTTAAATGCCTTTTCCGAAAAGCGAACCGCTACAGGCTCAGGTGCCGAGAACGTAATAAACGAATTGCTGTAGCTGGACACATAGCTCCAGTAACCGGCCTGAGTAAGTTTGGAATTGGGTGCAGAACCCATACTGAGCTCTTTTTCCAACCCCGTTAAGAACTGATTGAGAAGAGAATAGGCATCAACCGGCAGTAATTTCTTGAGAAGAAACAGTTTTTTATGTGCACATACAAACTTAGCCTGAACACCATCAGACAAGAGCATACCCACGCTAATCCGTTCCTGAGCAACAGGGCGGACACTGGCATACACAATGCTGTAAAAGGTTTTCATTTGCTAAAGTTTGTATAACCTGTATTCAAATATTCTTTAAACGCCTCCTCCACCCCATTCACCCACTTCCCCACAAAGATACGCCCATTCACCCCAAATTTTACCTCCCCCACCTCATTTTCCCACTCCTCAGGCAATTTACCCATAATTTCATTGGTAAATTCACCGCAAGAACTTATGTAATCTCTGAACCGACTAAGCACAAAATTGGCATCCCCATCCAAATCGGCTTTTTTCGGATACAGCAAAGGTAATACCTCCGTATTCAGAATTGTTTCATCTTCGGTAAGCAGACAAAGTGAATTTTCGCTGGTAATACCGCCCGAGTTAAAGCACTTTTCGTGATCGATAAAATTCAAAAAGCGTTTCCCGTTTACGCTCGATACCAATATGTTGTAGTTGTTATGGTTACGGTCTTCATTCGCCAGCCATAAATCAAACAGGGCTGCTTTCAGAAAATCCTGCCGGTTTACAATCTGCTTCACCTGCTTTGGGTTTTGTTTCCACGATTCTATGGTGGGCAAATCTATTTCGCGCGAAAAAGGGTAGTACAACGACCCTATCAAAGGCATATCGAAACATTTTTTGTGCACACCATTGCGCAATACTTCTTCGCTTATATGCTCTTGCTGAATATTTATCAGATTTACCTTGGGGGTGAAAATGTGCCAATGTTCTGCGTAGTGTGATACAATTAGTTCTATGGCAAGTTTGTTGGCCGGTACCTGCTTTACATACTTGCATACATACTCATTATAATCATTTGCTGAAACAAGCAGAGGTCTGCTTCCCGCTGTGGGGAAAACCTGTTTAACCGGCATCAGACTTTTGAGCAGCCTCATAATAGCTAATTAATTACTCCCCCAGCCACAACGAATCATTCCGCTTGCGCGCCAGCACAAACCCATGCCGCTCAGCAAATGCCTGCTGCACCTGCAAAAAATTGAGCCAGGCCGCCAGCTCATCCTTTTCCGTTTTGCGGGTGGCGGCCAGATAGCGGCGGGCCAGTGCATCTTCGGGGTCGGCGGTGTCGTGGAGCAGGAGGCTGTCGGTAAAGAGGATGGTGTCGCCGTTTTCGGCGGCTACGGTGTTATCGGTTTGCAGTAAAGCGGAAGTGTGGCGGCTGCGTTCGGCGGCAAGGCGTGTGGCATTCACAAGTTGCAGCAGGGCAAAGCGCAATGAACTGTCGGCTTCAAAATCGGGATACTCGGTGAGGATACCGGCCAATGTATCGGCTTTGGCCATGTAGGCTTTTGCGGCGCGTGAAATATCGGAAGAGACGTTGGTGGCCACTAAAGCCGCCCAGTTTGCGCGGGGCTGTTCAAGTTCCTGCCAGAGTGCAAGCAGTGAATCATTGTATTGCCTGGCCAGTTCGCCCTCGCGCGGACCGGGTGCGGGAGCCGAACAGGCCGCCGACAAAACGGTCAGGCAAATAAGCAGCAGGCGGTTCATTGGCCGAAAGATAGTGCATTGCTCTAAAAATCCGCGATGTGAATTATCACGTATTTTGCATGGAAAAAACGTTATTTTTGTTCAGCACATAATCAAGCTCACCTTAGCTTTATGATGAAAAAATATTCGACTTCGGCCCTGAGCCTCATTCCTGCGGCTTTTTTGCTGTGGACACTTGCTTCGTGTGGCGGCGATTCGGCCACCGATAAGCCCACCGATTCGGTTGGCGCCACCGATTCGGTGCAGCCAATGCCCACGCGCGAATACGCGCAGGTGCCCTCGCCCGGCGAAATGTTTGCCTTTATGAAACAGGCAGGCACCGGCAGCGCCAGCGCCGATCTGCTCAACTCGCCCGATAACGAGAAAAAATACGAAACCAAAAAGGCTCAGGCGCTCAACATGGGCGTGTATTCGGCCGATTTGCTTTACTGCTGCACCTTTTCGCAAAACCTCAGCAACCGCGTGGCCCAATACTTCGGCACCAGCATGCGCATGAGCGACCGTTTACAGGTAACTACCGGGCTGAACGAAAAAGATAAAGAACGCATCAGCAAAAACGTGGGCAACCCCGATTCGCTGGTGGCTGTTTCAAACGACCTTTATCTTTCTACGTTTGATAACCTCGACGCAAACGGACGCGGAGCTGACCTCAGCCTCATGCTGGCCGGTGGCTGGGTTGAATCGCTCTACCTGATGAGCAACTCCGTGAAAGACTTTGAAAAAGACAAAGCCGCCGCCGAACGCATTGCCGATCAGAAACCCTCGCTCGACAACCTTATCGAATACATGAGCAAACACGAAGACAATGCCGATGTGAAAGCCACACTCACGCAGCTTCGTGAACTCAAAGGGCTTTTTGATGCGCTGACCACCGCAAAACAGGATGGCGGCATGAAAACCACCAACGGCAAACGCGTACTTGGCGGCGGAAACAAAACCTCCATCACCAAAGAACAGTTTGATGCAATTAAAGCTAAGGTTACTGAAATCCGCAACAGCTTTATCGCAGCCCAATAATCTCAATCCTCTGCACACTCTAAAAAACACACAGAAGCCATGAAAAAAGCCCTCTCGCTTGTTCTTGCTGCTGCATTTCTGACCATATCGGTTGATTTGCCTTCGCAGGCAAACTGCAATAACTTTCACCGCCGCCGTGGCTGCAGTCAGGCTTCCGAACCGGGATTCATTTACAACTCCCAGTCGAAAAGCGGCCTCTTTGCAAAAGGAACTTCATCAAAACTCAAAGCCGTTTTCTATGCCGGTTTTGACTACTCCATTTCCATTTGCGGCGATGCTTCACTTGGTTCTGATATTGCATTTACACTTACCGACGCCACAACCGGAGAAGTGCTTTACGACAATGCCACCGACAACAAAGCCCAGCACATGGAATTCTCGTGCGAAGGCACCCGCAACATGAACATCATGATCAGCATTCCCGGTGCCGGCCCTGCTAAAGGTCAGGCCGAAGATGGTGCCTGCCTCGGCATTCTCATCGAACAGAAACCGACTCCGAAAGTAGGATTCTGATCCTTCCCCGTTCTTTAACATCCCGTTCAGTAATCTTGCTGAACGGGATTTTTTTTGATTTATGCAACTGCACGCACATACACCATCCATCTGGACAATCAAACACTTTCTTCCCGAAACCGTTTGTGCCTCGCTCATTCATTTAAGCGAAACAACAGGATACGAAGAAGCAAAAGTAAATTTCAGTACGGGTGCCGAAATGATGAAAGGCCTGCGTAACAATTACCGCCTGCTTTACCCGAACGCCGAACTGGCCGCCGAATTCTGGCAAAGTCTGCGGCACTACTGCCCCGATGAAATTGATGGACAGAAAGCCTCCGGACTCAATGAAATGTTCAGGTTTTACAAATACAGCTCCAGCCAGCGTTTCAAACGCCATATCGACGGACGTTTTAGACGAAGTGCATTTGAAGAAAGCCGCATTACTTTTATGATCTATCTGAATGATGATTTTGAAGGTGGCGAAACGGCATTTGATGAGGTGGAAATAAAACCCGAAACCGGAACAGCACTTTGTTTCATTCACGAACAAAAACACGAAGGAAAGCCCGTATTGTCGGGTGCTAAATACGTATTGCGTTCGGATGTGATGTACACGCACTTTCCTGTTCATTGATAATCCTGCCTGTCAATTGCTTCTGTCCATACCCGGATCAGTTGAAGGAAAGGATTATTCCATCTCCCTATTTTCAGTAATTTGCACCGATTTCCCATGCCATTCATTACACCGAAAAAAGTATGACACTGAAATTTATCCGCATTGCGATGCCCGTGCTGGCAACCGCAGTAATCATTACCGCCGCCAGCGCCGACAAACCCAAGAAATGGGACGTAAACGATCCGCCGGGCGAATACAAGGAAATCTCCTTTACCGTAAATGAAGGCACGTGGATGAACGTGGATGTAAGTCCCGACGGAAAAACGATTGTGTTTGATATGCTGGGCGATATTTATTCGATGCCCGTGGCCGGCGGTACTGCACAGGTTTTACAAAACGGACATGCCTGGCAATCGCAGCCGCGCTACAGTCCCGACGGAAAGAAAATATGCTTTACGTCTGATGCCGGCGGCGGCGATAACATCTGGACCATGAATGCCGATGGTTCGGGCGCAAAACAAATTACACAGGAAAAATTCCGCCTGCTGAACAATGCGGTGTGGAGTGCCGACGGAAATTACCTCATTGCACGCAAGCACTTCACCTCTACCCGCTCGCTGGGTGCAGGCGAGATGTGGATGTATCACATTACCGGCGGCGACGGCATCCAGCTTACCAAAAAGAAAAACAGCCAGCAGGACGTAAACGAACCTTCGCTTTCGCCCGATGGTAAATCGCTTTTTTACAGCGAAGACATGTATCCCGGCGGTTATTTCCAGTACAACAAAGATCCTAACGATCAGATCTATGTCATTAACCGCTACGACATGGAAACCGGCGAAAACGAGCGTGTAACCGGCGGCCCCGGCGGCGCATTCCGTCCGCAGATTTCGCGCGATGGAAAAAAACTGGCCTTTGTGCGCCGCGTGCGCGAAAAAACGGTGCTCTTTATGCACGACATGGAAACCGGCGAAGAATGGCCGGTTTATGATCAGCTCAGCAAAGACCAGCAGGAAGCCTGGTGCATTTTTGGCGTGTACACCGGCTTTAACTGGATGCCCGATAACCAGCACATTATTATCTGGGCGGGCGGGAAAATCCGCAAAGTAAATGTGGCTAACCAAACCGCCACCGATATTCCCTTTACCGTTACCGCCAAACACCGCGTGTACAAGGCCCTGCGCTTTAAACAGGAACCCGCTCCCGATCAGTTTGATGCCAGAATGATCCGTCATGCCGTGACCTCGCCCGATGGAAAAACACTGGTGTTTAACGCCGCCGGCTACCTCTGGAAAAAAACGTTGCCCGATGGCACGCCCGCACGCCTTACCGACGGAACTGCGTTTGAATTTGAGCCCATGTTCTCGGCCGACGGAGCAAAACTTACCTACGTAAGCTGGGACGATGAACAAACCGGCGCGGTAATGACGCTTGACATGAAAACACCGAAAGCAAAACCGGTGAAAGTAACCAGCGAAAAAGGCATTTTCCGCACACCATCCTTCTCCGCCGATGCGAAAACAATTGCCTACTGGAAAGAAGAAGGCAACGACCACCAGGGCTATGCGTTTTCGGTGAAGCCGGGCATTTACACCATTGCAGCTACCGGCGGTGCGGCGCAGTTTCAGTTTTACAACGGTGCCACACGTCCGCTCTTTTCGGCCGATGGTAAGAAGCTCATTTGCTTCATAGACAATGGCGACAACAAAGAGCTTTTCAGTTTTGAGCTGGCCACACATAAAATGCAAACGCTGGCTTCATCAACCTATGCGTGGGAAATTATGCCCAGCCCCGATTTCAAATGGCTTGCGTTCCGCGAACTGCATAAGGTGTATGTGTGCGCATTTCCGGCCAACGGCAAAACGCTCGAACTCGATCAAAACATGGGGCAGGTGCCTTCGTTCTGCGTAACGCGCGATGCCGGCCAGAGCCTGCACTGGAGCGGCGACAGCAAAAACCTGCACTGGACACTGGGCCGCCGTTATTTCTCGCGCAGCCTCACCAACTGTTTTGAGTTCCTGCCCGGCGCACCCGATTCGCTGCCCGGCCTTGATACCGTGGGCATCGACATTGCCCTGAAACTGAACAGCGACAAGCCCAAAGGCGTGGTGGCCATGACCAATGCGCGCATCATTACCATGGATAAAAACAACACGGTAATTGAAAACGGCACCGTGGTGGTAACCGACAACCGCATTACCGCTGTGGGCAAAACCGGCGAGGTTAGCATTCCGGCCGGCGCCAAAACAGTTGACTGTGCAGGCAAAACCATTATGCCCGGCATTGTGGACGTACACGCCCACCTCGGCACATTCCGCCAGGGGCTTAGTCCGCAAAAGCAGTGGAGCTACTACACCAATCTTGCTTTTGGCGTAACCACCACACACGATCCATCGTCGAACACAGAAATGGTGTTTTCGCAGTCGGAAGCGGTGAAAGCCGGCCACATGGTGGGGCCGCGCATTTTCTCTACCGGCTGGATTTTGTACGGTGCCGAAGGCGATTTTAAAGCGGTGATTAACAGCTACGACGATGCAAAATCGGCGGTGTATCGCAATCAGTCGGCCGGTGCATTCAGCGTAAAAAGCTACAACCAGCCGCGCCGCGAACAGCGCCAGCAGGTAATTACCGCATCGCGCAACCTCGGCGTAATGGTGGTGCCCGAAGGCGGTTCGTTCTTTTACCACAACATGAGCATGATTCTGGACGGCCACAGCGGCATTGAGCACAATATTCCGGTGGCACCGGTGTATGATGATGTGGTGAAACTCTGGGCCGCATCGGAAACCGGCTACACACCCACGCTCATTGTGGCATACGGTGCCATGAACGGCGAAAACTACTGGTACGAGCACAGCAATGTGTGGGAAAACAACCGCCTGCTCAATTTCTACCCGCGTGGCGAAATTGACTCGCGCGCTCGTCACCGCACCATGATTCCCGATGCGGAGTACAAAAACGGACACATCCTCATTTCGCAATCGTGCAAAAAACTGGCCGATGCCGGTGTGAAGGTAAACCTTGGCGCACACGGCCAGCTGCAAGGCTTGGGCGCACACTGGGAATTGTGGATGCTGGCACAGGGCGGCATGAGCAACATGCAGGCGCTGCGCTGCGCCACCATGAACGGTGCACACTACATTGGCATGGATCACGCCATTGGCAGCATAGAAACCGGCAAACTGGCCGATTTAATTGTGCTCGATAAAAATCCGCTTGAGGATATTTACAACTCCCAGTATGTAAAATATACCATAGTAAACGGACGTATGTACGACTGCGAAACCATGCATGAAGTAACTACCGGCGATAAAAAGCGCAGCAAGTTCTGGTGGGAAAGCGGCCGCTACACCACCAATTTCCCGTTCCACGAAGAATCAAATTCGTTTATGCACGATAACTGCGAAGCCACCGACGGCGGACATAATTAACTTTTTTGCGAATGATAAAATACCTCACTGCACGAAATTTGTGGTGAGGTATTTTATTTTCGCAGGTAATCGAAAGAAGTAGATGATGGAATAATTTTATTCCGCAGATTGCACAACATGCAGAAAACGTATTGCTCCAATAATTTACTCAATGAAAATTGAATTTGCCACACTCACGCCGGTTTCATTGCACACACTTGTAAATGTGTTTAATTATTCGTTTGCCAACTATGCCCTGCCCATTTCATTCACGCCCGAATCGCTGGCAGTAAAAATGCGTACCGAAGGCATTGACCTGAGCATTTCGGCAGGCGCATTTGATGAGGGAAAGTTAGTGGGCTTCATGCTTTTTGCGTCAGACTTATACCTCGGCCGCCGCACGGTTTGGAACGGAGGCACTGGCGTGTTGCCCGAATATCGCGGCCATGCACTTACGCAAAAAATGTATGCGTTTATTACTCCGCGGCACCGGTCGGAAGGTTTTGAGTACTCGCTGCTGGAAGTAATGGAACACAACACTGCGGCGCGCAAAAGCTATGTACATGCCGGTTTGCAGGAATTGCGTGTGGTGGATATATTTAAAGAGCAGCAAGCAAAACCCGGAGCGTATAACCATGCGGTAAGAAAATGCAGCGCCCACATTTTACACGCCGGTGAATGGTACCACCATGCACCCACCTGGCAGCATACGCACGAAAGCATTGTACGCGCCGGTGAGTTGTACACCACACTCGGATATTTTGAGGAGGATGTGTTGAAGGGGTATTGTGTGTTTAACCCGGCAAGCGGCCGCATTATTCAGTTGGCTACTGATGCAATGTTCAGGCGTATGCACATAGCCACGGCTTTGATTGACGCGGTGCGCATGGAAACCGACAAACCGCTTTCGGTGTTGAATGTGGATGTTTCGGCGGTGGAGGCTGTGGCGTTTTTGACGAAGCAGGGGTTTGCAAAGGTGTTGAGGCAGGTGGAAATGGCGATGAGTTTGCGGGGAGTTTAGTATGGTTATTTGATGCACAGGTGGTTGATTATCTAACCCGGATTGCTCCCGCAGAAATTGCGGGAGGAAAGCCCGCACCCGGATAATTTTCGTCAGGGGAGGACTTGCAGCGTAAAGCCGGAGCGGACGGTTGTTTGATGTGTGAAAATGGTTCGTTCCTGCGTAGTAAAATATTGTTTTCTGCCGACGATGTATTGTGTAGATTTGATATACGATTTCCATGCAAGACATCCACGCCATTCTCCGCCAATACTGGGGCCACGAAAACTTCCGTCCGCTGCAGGAAGACATTATCCGCAGCGTGATGGAGGGCAAAGATACGCTGGCACTTTTGCCTACGGGCGGAGGAAAGTCGGTGTGTTTTCAGGTGCCGGCTTTGGCCATGGAGGGCATTTGTGTGGTGGTGTCGCCATTGATTGCGTTGATGCAGGATCAGGTGGAGAACCTGAAACGGCGGGGCATTCAGGCCATTGCCATTACCTCGGCCATGCGCAAGCGTGAGATTGATGTGGCGTTTGATAATTGTGTGTATGGCAAGATCAAATTCCTGTATTTATCGCCCGAGCGGTTGCAAACGGAAATTGCGCGTGTGCGCATTTCGCGTATGAATGTGAACTTGCTGGCGGTTGACGAAGCGCATTGCATTTCGCAATGGGGTTATGATTTTCGTCCGCCCTACATGCAAATTGCCGAACTGCGCGAACTGCTGCCCGATGTGCCGGTAATGGCGCTAACCGCCACGGCTACTGAAGAAGTGGTGGCCGATATTGCCACACAGCTTGAATTTAAACCCGGCCACCGCATTATACGCGGCAGCTTTGCGCGCAGCAACCTCTCCTACGTGCTGCGCGAAACCGACGACAAGCCCACCCGCCTGCTGCGCATGCTGCAACAGGTGCCCGGCTGCAGCGTAGTATATGTGCGCAGCCGCCGACGCACACAGGAAATTGCCGCATTCCTGAGCCAGCAGGGCATTACGGCCACGTATTACCACGCCGGACTTACGCCCCAGCAGCGCACCGAACGCCAGCAACTCTGGCTCACCAACAAAGTGCGTGTAATGGTGGCCACCAACGCATTCGGCATGGGCATAGACAAGCCCGATGTGCGCACCGTGGCCCACCTCGATTTGCCCGATAGCCCCGAAGCCTATTTTCAGGAAGCCGGGCGCGGCGGCCGCGACGGACAGCCGGCCTTTGCCACACTGTTCTGGCACAAACGCGATCTCGACGAGCTGAACGAACACCTTGAAGCCGCATTTCCACCGCTCGACGAGATAAAACGCACCTATCAGGCACTTGCCAATTTATACGAAGTGCCCGTAGGCGCCGGCGAAGGCCTTACTGTGATATTTGACCAGCAGAAACTTTGCGATACCTACAAGCTGGATAAAGTAACCGTGTTCAACAGCCTGAAATTTCTCGAACGCGAAGGCTATATTGCCGTAAGCGAAGCCATTTTTCAGCCGGCACGGGTAATGATTATTACCACACGCGAAAACCTGTATAAGTTTGAAGTGGCCAACGCCGTGTACGAACCGTTTATCAAACTCCTGCTGCGCAGCTATTCGGGATTGTTTGACCAGTTTACCAGAATAAGCGAGTTTGATCTGGCCAAACGTTTGGGCCGCCCGGTGCGCGATGTGGTGCAGTGGCTGAACGATTTGCAGAAACACGACCTGATCAGCTACCTGCCGCAAAACGAACAACCGCTGCTTACTTTCATAAGCCAGCGTGCGGATGCAAAACACCTGTACATTTCGCCGCAACACCTGCGCGAACGCCGCCTTGCTGCCGAACGCCGCGTGAAAGCCATGCAGGAGTTTGTAACGGATAACACCCGCTGCCGTCAGTCAACACTCCTGCACTATTTCGGCGAAACAAAGGCCGAAGACTGCGGAAAATGTGATGTGTGCCGCACTGCAAAAAATACAGCACACGAAAATACCGATACACTTGCACAAAAAATAATGAGCCTGCTCAACCAGCCGCAAATGCTGGAAAAACTCATCCTGCACTTTCCGGATACCCAGCAGAAAGAAGTGGTACAAACAATCCGCGAAATGGCCGACTCAGGCATGATTAGTGTGACGGACGACCGGGTGGAAAAAAACTAAAAAACTGAAGAATGCTTATCTTGCAACTTCATCAAACCAGAACCACTATGAAAAAAATCCCCCAACTGCTGGCGCTCGGCATTTTTTGTATTACCCTGCTTTCTTTTGCAGCCGGAACAGGCGGATCAACCACAGCGGGTGTTTCCAAAAAAGGCTTTAGCATAAATAAAATCCTTGTCTCTTCTAACTGGCAGATTGCACCGCTGCTCAATGAACTGGGAGCACCTGATTCTGTTTTTGTGGGATTTAATAAACTCCATATCTATAAAAAGAAAGGTATTGTAATTTTTGAAAAGAAAAACGGAGAAAAACCATCAGGCACGGTGAGTGAAGTGCAGTTTTTCCTCGACCGTAACGTAGATGATAATATCTACAACCTTAGTGATAATTATACAGGTGCTTTGAAAGCGGGAAAATTGAATCTTATTCCCGGTTTGAGTGGCAGTGTGGCAAAAGCCAAGCTGAAAAAATGGAAAATTTCCGATAGTTATGCGGAAAACAGCTACCGCTTTGCCAACTATGGGGTGTACTTGTATCTGATGTTCAATAAAGAAGAAACCCGACTGATGAAAGTGAGCATTGGTAAAGACACCAAGTAGCAGACATTAAAGCCGGATTAATTCGCCCTTTAATTTCAGGCTGAATAGGTAAGACACGAAAGATCTTTTCGTGTCTTTTTTTGTTTTAGTCGTAAATAGTATTGTAAATTGTGAACGGTAAAACAATGAAACTTATGTATGCACGTCAGATTTTTATGGGCATTACCCTGCTTGGGGGATTTGGAATATATGCTCAGTCAGCCGGCCGGCTGCCCGCAAAGGCACCACAACACACACAGGCTGCGGTTTATTATGAAAAGAATTTGGCCCAATGGCCTGTACAGGTATTATACAAAGCCAATGTATCCGGTGGTTCTGTCTGGCTGGAGAGCGACCGGCTGACCTGGACCACGCACAGTCTGGCCGACCTGAACCGTATTCACGACGAAGAGTTTCACGCCCACGAGTCGGCACATACAAACGGACATGCAGGCAATGCACACCAATCGGACAATGAGAAAGTAAAGTGCCATGCCTGGTATGTGGAGTTTGAAGGAGCAAACCGCAATGCCACGGTAGTTCCGCAGGGGCAGCGCAAAGAGTATTCGAACTATTTCATTGGCAACGACCGCACCAAATGGGCAGGCAATGTGCCCCGGTACAATGCCGTAACCTATCAGGAATTATATCCGGGCATTTCCCTGAAGGCTTATGGCGACGGCACCAATTTCAAATACGACTTCCTGCTTAATGCAGGTGCGCGTGCAGAACTGATTCAACTTCGCTATAACGGCATACAGGTGCGGCTTTCTCCGCAGGGCACATTACTGCTTGATGCACACAGCGGCACCATTACTGAACAGGCACCTGTGGCCTGGCAGCTAAACAACGGCCAGCGTGTACCCGTAAACTGCCGCTATGTGCTGAAAGGTGATGTACTTGGCTTTGAATTTCCCGACGGTTACAATACCAGGCTCCCGCTGGTTATTGACCCGGTAATTGTGGCTTCCACTTACTCCGGCTCTACCTCAACCACTTACGGCCACTCAGCCACGTATGATTTGCAAGGACATATTTACTCGGGCGGACGCTCATTCGGACAGGGCTATCCGGTAACGGCAGGTGCATACGACCTTACTTTTGCCGGTAGCGTGGATATTGCCATCAGCAAATACAACTCCACCGGATCGGCGCTGCTTTGGGCTACTTACGTGGGCGGCTCGGCTGCCGAATATGTACACAGTATGTTTGTACACACCAACGAAGAACTCTACATCTTCGGCTCGGTACAATCAACCGATTATCCCACCACCGCCGGCTGCTACGATGCCAGCCACAACGGCGGCGACGACATTCTGGTAACTCACCTAAACATTTCAGGTTCGGCGCTGGTGGGTTCTACCTACGTGGGCGGCAGCGGTTCTGACGGGCTTGACCAAACCGCATTCGGCTACCAGCAGCGGGGCGAAATTGTGGTGGATGCCTCCGGAAATGCAGTGATTTCAAGTTCAAGTTCTTCGTCGAACTTCCCGGCCACACAGGGCGCATTTGATCAAACCCTGAACGGGCAGCAGGATGCAGTGGCGCTTTCACTGAGTGCCAACCTGAATACGCTGAACTGGTGTACGTTTGTAGGCGGCTCCGGCGACGATTCGGGTCTGGGCGTGCGCGTGGCGGCAAACGGCGATGTGTTTACCTGCGGCACCACCTCAAGCGCCAACTTCCCCGCCACGGCGGGCACCTACCAGCCCACATTGCAGGGAGGCTCCGACGCTTATTCCGTGCATCTGACACCCAACGGCAGTGCCGTAACGGCCGCCACCTTTATTGGCACACCTTCGGCCGAAATCGGCTATTTTCTTGATGTGGACGCCGATGGCGATGTGTATGTCTATGGCTCCTCGCAGGGCGCTATGCCGGTTAGCGCCGGGGTGTACAGCAATCCAGGCAGCGCCATGTTTGTGGTAAAATTTGATCCGCTTTACACCTCCCTCATTTATTCAACCGTAATTGGCGATGGCACTTCCTTTTCGGCACTCACTCCCAGCGCATTTCTGGTGGATATTTGCGAAAACGTATATATCGCCGGCTTTGGTGCCAATGCCTACCCGGCCACACCCAATGCATTTTATCCCGGCCCCTCAGTGGGCAACTGTTACCTGGCCGTGCTTGAGCGCGATGCACAGTCGCTGATTTTTGCTACTTACTACGGCGCATACCATGTGGACGGCGGCACCAGCCGTTTCGACCCGCAGGGCATTGTATATCATGCCGTGTGTCAGGGTGGTGGCGGTTTTCCCACACAACCCAATGCATACAATTTAGGGCCGGGCCCTAGTTGGGATGTGTGCGTGTTTAAAATCGACTTTGAAGCCGTGGGCACACAGGCGGTGGCCAATGCCGCACCCAGCGATACCGGCTGCGTACCCTACACCGTGAGCTTTACCAACAACGGCAGTACGGGCAACAGCTACATCTGGAACTTTGGCGATAATTCACCACCAAGCACGCAAACGGCCCCCACGCATACCTACACGGCAGTTGGAACTTACACTGTAACGCTTATTGCCATTGACTCCAGCAGCTGCAAACCGATGGATACTGCCTACATTGTAATTGATGTGGTGAGCCAGCTCCCGGTTAATCTTGGTGCCGATACGGTAATTTGCAACACCGCACCGCTTACACTATCGGCAAACGTGGGCGGGGCTGCTTACCTGTGGAGTACAGGCGCTACCACACAGAGTATATCCACCACACAGCCGGGCACGTATTGGGTGGAAGTAAACACCGCTTCCTGCTCGGCGCGTGATACCATTGTGATTGCGCCGCTTACCCCGCCCGATCTGGGCAATAACTTCACCATCTGCCCCGGCGAACCGACCCAGTTGCAACCCAATTTCCCCGGTAATTCATACCTCTGGAGCACCGGCGATACCTCAAGAGCCATACAAATTACACAAGCCGGTACGTACTGGCTGCAAATGACTATCGGCCCCTGTGTGGTAAGCGATACAATTGTGGTTGATGCCGGCACCGGCGGGGCATTCCAGCCCATAAACGTATTCTCGCCCGATGCCGATGGCATTAATGACGCCTTTGATGTAGGCACTCCTTCATCAACCGGTTTTGATCTTCACATATACGATCGTTGGGGGCGACTGATGTTTGAAACAACAGATCCGACAGTGAAATGGCTTGGCGATTTCGACCGCAAAGCAGCATCGGAAGGTGTATATTACTGGGTATGTACTTTTCAAAACTGTTTAGGCGAAAGCCAGACGGAAACCGGATTCGTACACATTGTGCGTTAAGCACACAGATAATCCTTTGAACACGGCCGGAGAAATTCCGGCCGTGTTTATTTGCGACACTCCGCAAAAAGCTATTTCACGTAATCTGTGTCTGGAAAATGAGTTTGAAATTCGGTTTGGATACGTAAGATATTTAAAATTAATATCCTCCGCCCTATTGACCTGAATACTAAAACTGGCGTACCTTGCTCTTGGCAAACAATAAGTTACGCACATGCGAAACCTCCTCCTCCCTACAATTATTGCTGTATCCGGCATGTATCTTCATGCAGGCAGCAACCCTCCGGCTCAAGCTAAAATAGCAGCTCCTGATCCGCACATTTATTTCGAGGAAAACAAAAACCAGTGGCCTTCTCAGGTTCTGTTCAAAGCAGATCTTCCGGGCGGCGTTGTGTATCTCGAAAAAAACAAACTCACTTTCGGCACACACAGTCTGGCCGATCTGGATCGCATCCATGAAATGGAACACGATGCAAAAACCAATGCCGATTGGGAAAATGCACGCAATGCAAAAGTAAAATGCCATGCATGGTACGTACATTTCGACGGAGGTAACCTGCAGACAACTGCGCAGGGAGAAAATCGCGAAACGGCTACCAGCAACTATTTCATCGGCAACAATCCGCAACGTTGGGCTTCAAACGTGCAGCGTTTTGGCGGTGTACTTTACAACGGACTGTACGATGGCATTGACCTGCGCACATACAGTGCAGGAGGCTGGTTTAAGTATGATTTTATTGTGGCACAGGGAGCTGATGTATCGCAAATTAAATTGCGCTACGAAGGTGTAACTCCGGTGCTGCAAAAAGACGGTTCACTATTGCTTAATCCGCAAACAGGCAATGTGATTGAACAAAAACCGGTGGCATGGCAAATGGATAACGGAAAAAAAATTCCGGTTCGCTGCCTTTATAAACTGAATGGTAATGTGCTGAGTTTTTCGTTTCCCGATGGCTACAACGAAAATCTTCCGCTCATTATTGACCCCATACTGGTAGGTGCAACCTACTCGGGTTCTACCGCCACCACCTACGGCCACTCAGCCACGTTTGATAATCAGGGAAATATTTTCTCCGGTGGTCGTTGCTTCGGTCAGGGATATCCGGCTACACCCGGCGCATACGATTTAACGTTTGGAGGTTATGTGGATATTGCCATCAGTAAATACGACCAGACCGCTTCTACCCTGTTCTGGGCTACTTATGTAGGCGGTACATCTGACGAATATGTACACAGTATGTTTGTGCACACCAACGGTAACCTCTACATCTTTGGAAGTGTAAACTCAACCGACTATCCCGTTACAGCGGGATGTTTTGATGGCACACACAATGGTTCAAGCGATATTCTGGTTACGGAACTGAACCCGACAGGTTCGGCGCTTGTGGGTTCTACGTTTGTGGGCGGAAGCGGATCTGACGGGCTTGACATGATGGCGCTGGGCTATCAGCAGCGTGGCGAAATTATTGTGGACGGTGCCGGTAATGCGGCAGTGGCCAGCGTAAGCAGTTCTGCCAATTTCCCCACCACGCCGGGCTGTGTGCAGCCTGCACTGGGTGGCCAGCAGGATGCGGTGGTATTTTCGCTCAACGCCGGTCTTACCACCATGAATTTCTGCACCTACTTTGGCGGCACAAACAACGACAGCGGTCAGGGTGTACGCGTAAGTGCCAACTCGGGCGAAGTCTATTTCTGCGGCTCCACCGCCTCTGGAGCCTCGTTCCCGGCTTCACCCTGGGCCTACCAGTCGGTAAGTCCGGGTGGCACAAGCGATGGGTATGTGGCTCACCTCGACCCGGCAGGCACCATGCTTGCCGCAGCAACCTTTTTTGGCACTTCCGGCGATGACCAGTGCTTCTTCCTTGATCTCGACAGTGGCGACGATGTGTACATCTACGGTATTGCTCCCGGCGGCACCGGTGCTCCTATTACAGCCGGTGTGTACAACAACCCCAACAGCCCGATGTTTGTAGCCAAACTCGATCCGTTTTTTGTAAGCATTATATATTCTACACAAATCGGTTCGGGCACTATGTTCGGCACGCTCTCTCCCACAGCCTTTATGGTTGACATTTGCGAGAACGTGTACATTGCCGGTTTTGGTGGCAACAGCTATCCCACCACTGCCAATGCACTGTACACAGCCGCCAATGCTCCCGGTTCATGTTACCTTGCCGTGCTTGCAAAAGATGCGCTGGCACTTAACTACGGCACACTTTACGGCGGTTACCACGTTGACGGCGGCACAAGCCGTTTCGACCCGCAGGGCATTGTGTATCATGGCGTGTGTCAGGGCGGTGCAGGCTTTCCCACCACGCCAGGCGCCTACAACACCGGCCCCGGCCCGGGCTGGGATATTTGTCCGTTTAAAATCGACTTCCAGCAGGTGGGCGTAAGTGCACAGGCGGTAGCTTCACCAAGCGATACCGGTTGCGTACCTTACACCGTATCGTTTACCAACAACAGTACCGGCATAGATTACCTCTGGGATTTTGGCGATGGCTCACCGACAACCACAGTTGTTTCGCCCACGCATACATACACGGTAACCGGCACATTCACGGTTACGCTTATTGCCTCCGATTCTACGTCGTGCGTAACGCATGATACACTGCAGTTCACCATTACCGTACTTGCTCCTCCCGTAGTTGATCTTGGTCTCGATTCAACCTTCTGCTCAACCATAAGCGGATACACACTGGACGCGGGCAATCCCGGCCTCACCTATACCTGGAGCACCGGAGCTACTTCGCAAACCATTTCGCCCACTGCGGCAGGTACTTACTGGGTAATTGCCGACAACGGCAGCTGCTCCGATACCGACTCAGTGGTAGTACAACTTGTGCAACCGCCGCCGCCGCTGGTAAACGACTCGCTTTGCGTAGGCCAAACACATACATTAACAGCAGGAAGCGGGCAAGCCTGGCTCTGGAGCACCGGCGCCACCACTCAGTCGATTACTGTTTCCACCACCGGCGATTATGATGTAACCATTACCGACGGCCCCTGTGTATTTTACGACACCGTACACGTGCATTTCTTCCCCTATC
Organism: Bacteroidota bacterium; assembly: GCA_020402865.1. Classification (NCBI taxonomy): domain Bacteria; kingdom Pseudomonadati; phylum Bacteroidota; species Bacteroidota bacterium. Next base: position 54,117 of record JADBYT010000011.1, read on the forward strand.
CGGTTGTGAATCTTGGAAATGACACCACCATGTGTACACCCGATGATCTGCTGCTCGATGCCGACAATCCCGGTGCCACCTATCTCTGGCAGGATGGCAGTGCCGCGCAAACATTCAACGCCACCACCGCAGGTTCATACCACGTAATGGTTACGGCAAACAACTGTGCATCACTCGATACAATTGCCATTGCCTATACACCACAACCGGAGTTAGGCAGCTCCATTACGCTTTGCGAAGTACTTGATATCACACTCAATCCCGGTACATTCCCGCCCACCGCAACCTTCCTTTGGAACACCGGAGAAGTAACGCCCACCATTCAGATTTCCCAGCCCGATACCTATCGTGTGGTAATTCAGAACGGGCCCTGCACAGTTACCGACAGCATTCTGGTAACCGGCATGCCCGGCGAAGGCGCACTGTACATTCCGAACACATTTACACCCAACCGCGACGGCAAAAACGAACAGTTACTTGCCATGGGCACAGGAATTACCGAATTCCGCATGCGCGTATTCAACCGTTGGGGACAACTGCTTTACACCAGCAACGACATTTACGATGGCTGGAACGGGCAGTTTAATAACACCACTGTGCAGGAAGATACCTATGTGGTGGTAATTGATTACCGCACCACCTGCAACAATAACAGGCAGGAACGAAAAGTAACCCATGTGAATGTGCTGAGGTAACTGAAATGATAACATTCTCAAAACGGCTGCAATTTCCGATTGCAGCCGTTTTGTATTTAACTCCCATCTAATTAATTAGAATGGTTATTCCTCTTCACATATACATAACTACTGCCTCTCAATCAACATTAAATCAAGCTTCTGAAAAACAAGAACCTAACCAGTATCATTGTTAGTAACCCGCCTAATTACCTTCCATTTAAAAAAATGATAATCAATTATTTATATCATATAAAATTATCATACTGCGGTAATTTAAGTAAACGTATGATTTGCCAGTTGCAAAGTTATCCTGCTGAAAAAAGAGAAAGGTGGTAATTTTCTTGTGGCAAACAACTAGTTATGAAATCAGTTTTTATTAAAATAATACTAGTATTAATCGTTTTGTGTTTTCACGAAACCAGTAATGGACAAAACCAACCGGCGCAGGTTGTATATGAGGAGAACAAGGGGCAGTGGCCTTTGCAGGCTGCATTTAAAGCCAATCTTCAGGCCGGAAGTGTATTTCTCGAAAACAACAGGCTCCTGTTTTCCTCCTGGCGTATGGAGGATATACACGACGTGCATGAACAGTTACATGATGCCGTTTCGCAAACGGAAAAAATACTTGCTATGCAAAAGCAAGTACAGTGTCACACCTGGGCTGTTTACTTTGAAGGGGGGCAAAACAGTATTCGGTATGAAGGGCACAACAGGCAGGAGGCTTACAGCAATTATTTTATCGGAAACAATAAAAGCGAATGGGCATCGCGTGTAGGCCGGTTTGAATATGTTACCGGGTACGGGGTATATCCGTATATCAATATTAAAACCTACAGCGAAGCGCAGTGGTTTAAATATGATTTTGAGGTGTATCCCGGCGGAGATGCAGCTGAGATTAAACTCCGCTACGAAGGTGCAGCTATTGAACTACAGAAAGACGGCTCGTTGCTGATTAAATTGAGTACTGGCGAAATGATTGAAAAACAACCCGTAGCCTGGCAACATGTCGGAAACAGTAAAGTACCTGTAAAATGCCGTTATACGGTAAACGGCAATCTGCTTGGCTTTGATTTTCCGGATGGTTATGATCCCGAATACACACTTATTATTGATCCTACGCTGGTTGGTTCTACCTATTCGGGCTCACCGGCTATAGCCTTCGGAAACTGCGCAGCACCCGACAATCAGGGAAATTTAATAAGTGGTGCACAGGTCTTTGGCGCAGGATACCCGGTTACGGTGGGGGCGTTCAGTGTTGTATTTGCGGGTTTAATTGATATGGCAATCACCAAATACAACAGCACTGCATCGGCATTGGTATATTCAACCTATATCGGTGGAAGTTTTTTTGATGTGCCTTTCACCCTGCTAACTTCTCCCGCCGGCGATTTGTTTATCTACGGAGCATCTTCATCAACTAATTTCCCGGTTACATCAGGTGTGTATGACAATACTGCAAACGGGCAAAATGATTTTGTAATTACCCAGATTGATGCCTCCGGAAGTATAATGCTCGCCTCCACCTACGTGGGAGGAAGCAATGATGACGGCTGGGGATTAATCACTGATCCGGGCGATATCAGCCTGACATCTGCAGGTCATCTTGTAGTTACAGGCAATACATTATCAACCAATTTCCCGGTTACTGCGGGCACCTTTCAGCAAACCTCCGGCGGAGGTGTGGATGCGGTTTTATTCAGTTTATCGCCCGGATTAACTACACTTGATTTTTCAACTTATCTCGGAGGAAGTGGTGACGAAACGGGAACGGACAATGTGATTGACCCTGTAAACGGCGATATTATTGTAAGCGGATATACAAACAGCGGAAATTTCCCCTTACAGCAACCCCTGCAAAGCAATTTTCTGGGTATAAATGATGGATTTATTTCACGCTTCAATTCATCAGCTACTGCATTGGTTTCCTCCACCTATTATGGCACTTCCGGATTTGATTTTTGTGCATTTATTGAAACCGATGCTGCAGGAAATATATATGTATATGGCAATGCAACAGGAGGATCGGGTATTCCTGCCACAGCTGGTGTGTACAGCAACCCAAACAGTGCCACGTTCATTACCAAGTTTGATCCGCTGTTACAGACTGTAATTTATTCCACACAAATTGGAACCGGCAACATCCTGGACTGGGCACAGCTTACAGCATTTATGATTGATGAATGTGAGAATATTCATATTGCCGGTTTTTACGGTACCACGCCGGTTACGGCCAACGCAATTTATACCGCAGCCAATTCGCCCGGCAGCTCTTACATTGCCGTATTATCAAAAGATGCATTGACCCTTTCGCATGCCACATTTTTCGGTGGCAACCATACAGAATCCGGCAAATGCCGGTTTGATTCAGCGGGTACAATTTATCATGCTACCTGCCAGAATTCACTTCTAATTTTCCCGGTTTCGTCAAGTGCATTCAGCGCCACAAATAATTCAGGAGGATATGATGTGTGCGCATTTAAAATTGCATTTCCGCCAACAGGTGTTGTGGCTCAGGCTTCAGCAATACCTTCAAACTCCGGCTGTGCGCCTTTCAATGTGAGTTTTGTAAATAACAGCAACGGTGTAAATTACTACTGGGATTTTGGCGACGGCTCGCCGGTAAACACAAATACAGCTCCCGTACACACTTACACATTACCCGGCGTGTACACCGTTACACTCATTGCCGAAGACAGCAGTTCATGCATCGTACGCGATACAACTACAATAACCCTGACTGTACTTCAGCCACCGCTTGTGGCACTTGGCAGCGATACCCTGTTTTGTGGAAATATGCCGGCTCAGTTGCTCGATGCTGGCAATCCGGGGCTCACCTACACCTGGAGCACAGGTGCCACCACACAAATCATCACAGCCACAACGCCCGGTCTTTACTGGGTTACGGCCGATAACGGCAGCTGCACACATACCGACTCTGTGCAGATTTCACTCATCGCAACTCCGCCGCCAATGCCCGACAGTGTATTATGTGCCGGTCAGTCAAATACGCTGAATGCCGGAGGCGGACAAACCTGGCTTTGGAATACAAGTGCCACTGCACAGAGCATCAACGTAACCACAACAGGCAATTACAGTGTAATCATTACCGACAGCCTCTGCACGTTTCACGACACGGCTTTAGTCGTATTCAATACGCTGCCTGTAGTTAACCTCGGCAACGATACGCTGCTTTGCACACCGCAACCACTCACGCTCGATGCGGGAAACAGCGGCAGCTCCTGGCTTTGGAGCACAGGTGCTACCACGCAGCAAATAACCGTAAATAATGCAGGCAGCTACTATGTTACGGCTACCGCACTTAACTGTTCGGCTTCCGATACGCTACAGTTTACAATAGCTCCTCAGCCCGAACTGGGGCCGGCACAAAGCCTTTGCACGTATTCACAACTCACGCTCAACCCAGCCAATATGCTACCCGGTTCTGCTTATCTCTGGAACACCGGTGCTGTTACACCTTCTATTACAGTCAGCGAAGCCGGTATTTACCACGTAGCGGTCACGTATCAGTACTGTGTGCTTACAGACAGTGTGGAAGTTACCGGCACACCCGGCGAAGGCACCTTGTATGTTCCCAATTCATTTACCCCGAACGGCGATGGTGTTAACGATGTGTTCCGCGCCACCGCCAGCGAAGTGAGCGAATTTCATGTTACCATTTTCAACCGCTGGGGCCAGCTTTTGTTTGAAAGCTATTCGATAAACGAGGCATGGGACGGCCGCTTCAATAACGAAATCGTGCAGCAGGATACGTATGCAGTAATTGTATCATACCGCACACCTTGCGCCGGCAATGTGTTTGAACGCAAACTGACCCATGTAAATGTAATTCGCTGATTGCTGTTGCGGTTATTCAGCTTCCCTTTGTCGCATAACTGCTAATTTAGCACATGGCCAAACCCGTAGCAAAAAACTGGTATCTGCGCAGCGATGTGGTGCAGCTGGCGCAGGAAGTACTGGGCAAGCGCCTGCTTACTACATTTAACGGCCAGCTCACCAGCGGCATCATTACCGAAGCCGAAGCCTACGCCGGCGAAACCGACAAAGCCTCGCATGCGTGGAACGGTCGCCGCACCGCGCGCACCGAGCCGATGTATGCCGAAGGCGGTGTGGCGTACGTGTATCTCTGCTACGGCATTCATCACCTGTTTAACATTGTGACCAATGTGCGCGGTGTGCCGCACGCCATACTCATACGCGGCATTCAGCCCGAACAGGGTATTGAAACCATGCAGCAGCGGCGAAAAAATTACGGTCCGCTGCACAAGCTGGCGGCCGGGCCGGGCACGGTTTCGCAGGCACTTGGCATACACACTTCGCACACGGGCATGTCGCTGCGCACAGGCGAAATACGCCTTGAAGAAACCGGCCTTCGTATTGCTCCTGCACAACTAATTGCCGGCCCGCGTGTGGGTGTTGATTATGCGGCCGACCATGCGTTGCTGCCGTGGCGGTTCAGGATAAAGGGCGGCAGTCTTTCAATTGCCGCAATGTGATTACCTTTGCCGCCTATGTCAACTCGCAGCATTGTTATTCTCGGATCGGGCAAAGACCAGTCGTTGCGCCGGTTTCATCCCTGGGTGTTTTCGGGCGCCATCAAAAAAATTAAAGGGCCGGTGTTCGACGGCGATGTGGTGGATGTGTATTCCAACCACGATGAATATCTCGGCAGCGGGCACTACCAGCAAGGCTCCATTGCCGTGCGCATGCTGAGTTTTGGCGAGGGCGAATACGGTGCCGATTTCTGGTCGCAGAAAATAAATCGTGCTGTTGAGTTCCGCCGCAAGGCCGGTCTGCTTGGGCAGGCGCACACCAATGTATGCCGTTTGATTTATGCCGAGGGCGACGGACTGCCCGGGCTGATTGTGGATTACTACAACGGCACAGCTGTGTTGCAGGCGCACAGCATAGGCATGCACCGCGAACGCGAAGCCATCTGCAACGCCTTGCGCGAAGCCATGGGCAGCGAACTGCACACCATTTACGATAAAAGCGCCGAATCGCTGCACCGACAGGAAGGCTATGCTGCCACAAACGGCTACCTGCTGGGCGAAAGCCAGGGCGGCACCGAAGTGCTCGAAAACGGCCACCGCTTTCACATCGACTGGGAGAGCGGACAAAAAACAGGCTTCTTTGTCGATCAGCGCGATAACCGGGCGCTGCTGGCACACTACTCGGCCGGAAGAGCTGTACTCAATACCTTTTGCTACACCGGCGGCTTTTCAGTATATGCAGGCAAAGCCGGTGCCACGTTGGTACACAGTGTAGATGCGTCGAAAAAAGCCATTGACCTTACCAACCGAAACATGGAATTAAACGGCATCACCAACCACGAAGCCGTGGCCATGGATACATTCGAATATTTAAAAGATAAGGAGAATGTTTATGACCTGATCATTCTCGATCCGCCTGCGTTTGCCAAACACGTGAATGTGAAGCACAACGCCGTAATGGGCTACAAACGTTTAAATGCAGAGGCGATTAAAAAAATTCGCCCCGGCGGAATTATTTTCACCTTCTCCTGCTCGCAGGTGGTTGACCGCAATTTGTTTGCATCTACCGTTATGGCCGCTGCAATTACCACGGGCCGAAATGTACGTGTGTTGCATCACCTCACCCAACCGGCCGATCATCCGGTAAATATTTATCATCCCGAAGGCGAATACCTGAAAGGTTTGGTAATTTATGTGGAATAACCTTTAACTATCATTCTATTAATTGTATAAAAACAACCGGTAAGCATGCTTGCCGGTTGTTTTTTGGGATATAAAATGACGGTAATTTGCGTTAACTAAATCTGTTAGTATCTTCTGCTTGACTTTGGTAAGATCAGCTATGTACATTGCTGCATAAATCACACTGTTTGCGCATACAGTTAGTCAATTAACCAGAAATCACGGCATACCTTATTGCTGTAATTCTACACGCACACTCTCACCCATGAAAACAAAATTGCTAACTAAGGTTGGCCTGGCTGCGCTGTTTCTTGGCGGAACGCTTCAGGCACAGATTCAGTTTTACTATCATTTCAATCCGGGTACGTATGATCGTGGCCGGGGAAATGAGATCATTCAGACCACTTCTACCACGGCCCCGATTGGTATGGTAGTAGCAGGTGCGGCGTTTTCGGCAGGCAACGTGCCTTCGGCATTTATTGCGAAGTACACTAACGCCGGCGCAACGGTGTTTCATCGTTTTTACTCGCTCAATGCAGCTCCGGCAGGCAGCGTGTGCGAAGCGGTAAGTATTGTGGAATCGCCCAACACAGCCACACCGGGCTTTGGTATGCTCTGTTACACCAGCGCAGCACCTGCACAAACCGTGCTCATTAAAACCGATGTCAACGGTACTTTCCTCTGGAAACGTGAAATTGGTCCGCTTCGCGGTGCTTCGGTGGCGTATGATGCTACTTTGCAACGCTTCCTCTGCCTCACACAGATTTTTACACAGGGCACAAACCAGATTCAGCTGGTAGTGGTGAATGCCAACACAGGCGCCATAGTGTTTAACCGTTATTTCGACGGCTGTCAGGGTGATGATACACCGGTAACCGTTATTCACGATACCAGTATAAACGAATATGTGTGTCTGGGTAACAGCCGCAACCTTGCAAGCGGCGATTCGCAGATTATGCTGGTGCGTGTAACCACAGGCGGCATAATCACTTACATCCGCGCCTTTGGCGATCCAATGCGCCGCGAGTTTGCTACTGATTTGCTGCGCAACCCGGCTGTGGCTGATTACACCATTGGCGGCTACATTGGCGGAGCACCCAACACACCGTTTTTTGCCAGCATTACTGTGGCGGGCGCAGCACCGGTAATTACGCCCTGCAATGGTTTGCCCGGCGATAATATTCCGCGCCGCATGGCGCTTATCGGCGGCAATTACCTCATGGTGGGCCGCCAAACCGATGCCGTGGGCAATGTAAACGGATTTGTTGTGGGCGTTACATCTGCATTCGCCCCGCTGGGTTATCGTATTTACGGACAGCCCCCGGCAGCAGGCAGCGAAGAGCTTGTGGATATTTCACTTGGCTCGGTAGCCGCTACGCCTACTATTATGTGCGGCACACATCAGCGCACCGTGGCCTGGCTGGGATCGGCCGCAGGCGCATCATACAACTGGGTTGTAACCGCCAATCCGGCAGGCGCTGGAACCTGTCCGCAGAACTTTGGATTTGTCAACTTCAGCTATGTACCAGCCTTAGTAAACTGTACTTTCTTTGAAGCCTCAATTGCCCCCACACTTGTAGCGCAGGCAAACATTAGCCAAACAGCCACCGCACTCAACGAATGCACAAACCCCAACCGCCTTGCAGCTGTGGAAGACAATGCACAGGTAGCCCTGCTCTATCCCAACCCGGCCAACCAGCAACTCATCACCGAAATTGTGCTGGGCGAAAATGAAACCGCAGAACTTGTGCTGCTCGACATGACCGGCCGCGTGGTGAAAACCGAAACACTCGGCAACCAGAGCGGCCGCATTGGAACACAGGTTGGTGATTTGCCCGAAGGCATTTACCTCTGCATCATTCAAACCGCCACACGTAAACTGCTTGAGCAGAAAGTGGTGATTACACATTAGTACTTTCCGGTGGCTTCGATCCCCGCAGAAAATGCGGGACTCAGCCACCGGAATCTAATGCCTCCCGGAGGCTCAGCTTGTCGAAGCCACCGGAATCAAATGCATCACGGAGGCTCAGCTTGTCGAAGCCACCGGAATCAAATGCATCACGGAGGCTGAGCTTGTCGAAGCCACCGGAATCAAATGCCTCCCGGAGGCTCAGCTTGTCGAAGCCACCGGAATCAAATGCCTCACGGAGGCTCAGCTTGTCGAAGCCACCGGAATCTAATGCCTCCCGGAGGCTCAGCTTGTCGAAGCCAACGGAATCTAATGCCTCCCGGAGGCTGAGCTTGTCGAAGCCACCGCAAGCAAATGCATCACGGAGGCTCAGCTTGTCGAAGCCACCGGAATCAAATGCCTCCCGGAGGCTCAGCTTGTCGAAGCCACCGGAATCAAATGCATCACGGAGGCTCAGCTTGTCGAAGCCAACGGAATCTAATGCCTCCCGGAGGCTGAGCTTGTCGAAGCCACCGGAATCAAATGCATCACGGAGGCTCAGCTTGTCGAAGCCACCGGAATCTAATGCCTCCCGGAGGCTCAGCTTGTCGAAGCCACCGGAATCTAATGCCTCCCGGAGGCTGAGCTTGTCGAAGCCACCGGAATCAAATGCCTCACGGAGGCTGAGCTTGTCGAAGCCACCGGAATCTAATGCATCACGGAGGCTCAGCTTGCGGAAGCCAACGGGAAAGAGAAAATCAGACAGTTGCATTTTCACACAGCCGGAACAGCAGTTATGTTGTTCCGGCTGTTACATTATACCCATACTGGAGTATAATTCATAGAAACCATCATAAATAAAAAACAATTAGAGCCAGCTTATCATTTGTTTTTGAGATTTGTTTTGAGCGCATTTTTCCTCAGACAAGGCGTGTTTTACAGGCGCTCCTTGGAGAGGATCGTCAAAAAACAGAACGCAGGATGAGAAAAAATGAGACGAAACAAAGCCAAAGGATGATAGATAAACAGGCTCTTAGTGTCCTCCTAAATTATTCAGAAAAAAAAGAAATGGTATCGAAATAATCAGTTCGACCTGAAAATAAAAATAATGCACAAAAAAATAAGGAGCGAACCTTAACTGCAATAAATTACCAACTGTTCCGGCTTTCCACTCCAAATGCTCGGGAAATAGTACATGTGAAAACATATTGACTCCTGCGCGTTTTCCGTTACAATCCGGGCTAATTATTCAATCCTTCAGGTGTTTCAAATAATATTTAAATAAAACAAATTTTTCCTTCCCTCAACCCTCACCTGAACATCGTCACCAGCATCGTCATCAGCGTAATAAGCACAATACCCGCCACATCAGCCGGCAGGCCGGCTTTATACATGTCGCGGCCGCGAATGCGGCGGCTGCTGAACACAATGGTGTTGGGCGCGGTGGCCACCGGCAGCATAAAGCCGAGCGACGAGGCCAGCGTGGCCGGAATAAGCAGTTCGAGCGGATGCACACCCAGCGGTGCGGCCATGGCAAGCAGTATGGGCAGAATAAGCTGTATGCAGGCCACGTTGGAGGCAAACTCGGAAATGATAGCGATTACAATACACATGCCCAGCACCACCACCGGCAGCGGAAAACCCTGCAGGCCCGAAAGGCTTTGCTTCAGCCACTCATTCAGTCCCGATTCCTGAAAGCCGAGCGAAAGTGCAAAGCCGCTGCCGAAAAGTAAAATCACATCAAACGGAATGCGCTCGGCTTCCTTCCACTGCAGCAGGTTGCGCCCCGGCTCGCTGCGCGAGGGCCAGAGAAACAACACCAGCGCCGCCAGCACAGCCGGTAAGGCATCCTGCATCCACCCGGCCTTGCTGCCAAACAACGAGGCCCAGCCCCGCAGCGTAAAACTGCCGAAATCAATATCGCTGCGAAAAAACCAGAGCAGCACCGTTACGGCAAATACGCCGCCAATTACCTTTTCTTCATACGTTAGTGGCCCCAGCTTCTGCTTTACATCCAGAAAATAACTCCGCTCAATGTCAAGCTTCATATCGCGCTTTATGAATACCATGCGGAGAATGAAATACACCACCACCAGCAAACACACCGCTACAGGGAGCCCCCATTTCATCCATTCCACAAAATTCATGTCGGTGGCACCGGGAAATTCCTTGAGGTAGCGGCTGTAAAAAATCATGTTGGTGGGCGTGCCTACCAGTGTGGCCATGCCGCCAATGCTGGCCGCGTAAGCAAGACCAATAAGCAGCGCGGTGGCCAGACGCTGCCGCTCTTTTTCGCTGGTCATAAACTCTTCTACCTGATGCAGCAAGGCCAGCACAGCCGAAAGCAGCATCATTACCGTAGCGGTGTTTGATATCCACATGGAAATGAGAAACGCCGTAAGCATTACGCCCAGCAAAATGCCCGATGGCTTTGTGCCCACCGCCAGCAGTATGCGCACGGCTATGCGCCGGTGAAGGTGCCAGCGTTCAACCGCAAAGGCCAGCAGAAAACCGCCTATAAAAAGAAAGATGATATCGTCCATGTAGCTTTGCGCCACCGGCTTTACGGCGGCTATGCCCAGCAGCGGAAGCAGCACAATGGGCAGCAGCGCAGTTACGGCAAGATGCACCGGCTCGGTAAGCCACCACCAGGCCATCCACGCCACCACGGCTACCATGCGCGTTACTTCGGGGCGGCTGCTGTCTATATCGGCAAAGGCCAGAATGAGCACCGCCAGCAACGGGCCGAGCAAAAGATGCAGTTTGGAACGATTCATGTACTTTTGACAAAAATTTGACCCATGTACAAACATAAACATCTTCTGCTCCTCATTTTCATTGCCCTGACCACCGGCGGTTGTTTCCTGAAGAAAAAAGAAACCGAAAAAACCACCGACTATGCCGCACAGGGTTATGTAAAGGCGTTTGTGGTGGATTATGAGCTCGACGGATGCCGGTGGATGCTGAGGCTCGACAACGAGGATCCGAACGACGATGACAAGAAAATGGAACCTGATTTTCTGTTCAGCGAATTTCAGAAAGACAGTTTGCCGGTGTGGCTCAAATACCAGAAAGAAGAGCGCATAAGCATTTGCATGGCCGGCGAAACGATTAAGGTAATCGACATTAAAAAAAGATAACCGCAATTAGTATTTTGGAAATTTCAGAAAAAGCACGCGCGCTCCGTATTGTATATATGGGCACACCCGGTTTTGCCGTGGAACCGTTGAAAACACTGCTTGATGCAGGCTGCAATGTGGTGGGCGTAATTACTGCGCCCGATAAGCCGGCCGGACGCGGGCAGCAGCTTCAGCACAGCGATGTGAAGGCGTTTGCCTTAACACGTAACCTGCACATTTTACAGCCGGAGAAACTGAAGAACCCTGAATTTTTGCAGGAACTTTCTGCGCTCAAAGCCGATTTACAGATTGTGGTAGCATTTCGCATGCTGCCCGAAGTGGTGTGGAATATGCCGCGGCTGGGCACGTTTAACCTGCACGCTTCGCTGCTGCCGCGCTACCGGGGCGCCGCACCAATTAACCGCGCCATTATGAACGGCGATACCGAAACGGGCGTAACAACCTTTTTCCTGCAGCACGAAATTGACACGGGCAATATTGCCTTCCGCGAGGCATTGCCCATCGGCCACGACGAAACGGCCGGTCAGCTGCACGACAGGCTCATGCACACCGGCGCTGCACTGGTGCTTAAAACGGTAAACGCCGTGGCCGAAGGCAACTGCCCCGCTGTGCCGCAGCAGCAGTTTGTAAAGCCCGGCGAGATACTGCCCGACGCGCCCAAGCTCTTCCGCGAAGATGCTCACATCAACTGGCAGCTGCCTGCACAGCAAATCGTCAATCTGATACGCGGCCTGAGCCCCTACCCGGCTGCCTGGACCGAACTGCACAGCAGCCAGGCTCCTGCGCTGGGCTTAAAACTCTTCAAAGCACGTTTTGAGCCGGCCACACACCAGTTGCCAACCGGCACAGCAGTAAGCGAAGCAAACACGCTTAAAGTAGCTGTAGCGCAGGGATACCTATATATAGACGAACTGCAGGCCGCCGGGAAAAAGCGTATGCAAACGGTTGATTTCCTGCGCGGATACAGGCTTCCGCCCGATGCGGTACTGAGGTAACGGTTACAGGGAAGCGATACTTCCGCCTTCGGAATTTCTACACATAAACGTTGAAACCGATACTATAAGCACAATACAGCGGCACACAAGCCGCAAAATAGCCGCTCACGCCACTTTCGGCTTTCGGCTGCCTTGAAAGCCGCAACAGCAGCCATTATCCCCTACACTTATTAACAAACCACCCTATTTATCAACAAATCCGACGGTTTGTGAGGTGAAACACTTGCACAGTAAGGAACTGCCATTATTTTTGCCACGTTCAGTAACAATCAATCTTTAACCAAACAAAACAAAACGTCATGAACAAAGCAGAACTGATCGACGCTATCGCTGGTGAGTCAAAACTTTCTAAGGCTGATGCCGGCCGTGCACTTGATGCAATGGTAGGTGCTGTAACCAAAGCCCTCAAAAAAGGTGACCGCGTGAGCCTCGTTGGCTTCGGTACTTTCTCAGTAACCAAGCGTGCTGCCCGCACAGGCCGCAATCCCCAGACTGGCAAAGCCATCAAAATTGCTGCTAAAAAAGTAGCTAAGTTCAAAGCTGGTGCCGACCTGGCTAAGACCGTTAACAAGTAATTAAACGCCCTCAGGGCACTTGTTTACATCTAAAAAAGGCTGCTTCATGAAAATGAGGCAGCCTTTCTTTTTGTACGCACACTGTAGCAAAGAAAAATTACTGGTTTGTACGCATATCCTTGCTTTTCTGCCAGGATCGGATAGCTTTGTATTGTTCATTCATCCCACCAAAAAAACAAAACATCATGAACAAAGCTGAACTCATTGAAGCGATTGCCTCAGAAACCAACCTGTCTAAAGCCGATGCCGGTCGCGCACTCGACGCGATTACCGGCACCATCACAAAAACGCTGAAAAAAGGCGACAAAATCAGCCTCGTTGGTTTTGGTACGTATTCGGTGAGCAAACGTGCAGCACGCATGGGCCGCAATCCGCAAACCGGCAAAGCAATTAAGATTGCCGCCAAAAAAGTAGCCAAATTCAAAGCCGGCACCGATCTCAACAAAACCATCAACAAGTAATTCCATTACTTTTCTGCAAACGGCAATGTTCGCTTTCGAACATTGCCGTTTTCTTTTGCACACAGGTGAAACGGCTTTCGTAGCTTTGCGGCTGAATTTTTACCTTATGACCAAAGCCGAAAAAATTGCCGCTTTCGACCCGAACAGCCCGGGCGATCCCAATAGTTCCATTTATGGTTTGCCGTTTACCTGCGACGAAGCCGACACCGTGGTTGTGCCCGTGCCGTGGGACGTAACCGTATCGTACAGCGACGGTACGGCAAACGGACCGGAAGCCATTTTCGAAGCCTCGTTTCAGGTTGATTTGTATGATCCGTATGTGAAGGATGCCTGGAAATCGGGCATTGCCATTGATGAACTGCCGGTGCGCGTAAAAGCAAAATCGGAGGAGCTTCGCGAAAAAGCAAAACTGTATATCGACGCCATCATCAACGGCGATGATCCCGGGCAAAAGCCCGAACTGAAAGCTATTCTCAACGCTGTAAACGCAGCCTGCGTAGAGCTCAACGGCCATGTAAACGACCGCACCGGCCACTGGCTCGATAAAGGCAAATGCGTGGCGCTGCTGGGCGGCGACCACAGCACACCCTTCGGCTTCTTCGAAGCACTGGCAGCACGCAACGAAAGCTTTGCCATTTTACAGATTGATGCGCATGCCGATTTGCGCGAAGCATACGAAGGCTTCATCTTCTCACATGCGTCCATAATGTACAACGCGCTGCGCATTCCGCAAATCAGCAAATTAGTGCAGGTGGGCATACGCGATTATTGCCAGGCCGAAGCCGAACTGGTGGAAAACTCAAACGGCCGCGTGGTTACGTTTTACGACCGCGACATCAAGCAGGCAGCCTACACCGGCCGCAGCTGGGCCGAACAGTGCAGCATCATTGTAAACGAGCTTCCGCAAAAAGTTTACATCAGCTTCGATATCGACGGACTTGATCCGAAGCTTTGCCCGAACACAGGAACGCCTGTGGCCGGAGGCTTTGAGTTTGAGCAGGCTGTATATCTCATGCAGCAGGTAGTGGAAAGCGGCCGCACCATTATTGCACTCGACCTGAACGAAGTGGCTCCCGATCCCAACGGACTCAACGAGTGGGATGCCAACGTGGGCGCACGCCTTTTACAACGCATGTGCCACCTCATGGCACGTTCGCAGAAAAAGATTTAATCATGCAGCGATACAACAAGGCGCTGTATGATTACCTCATCGGCTTCATCAGCGAACAACGCAAAGAGAAATTCGAAAATTACATCCTCAACCGCACACGCTATGTAACCGTGGCGGTTGAGGATATTTACCAGACACACAACGCCAGCGCCGTGCTGCGCAGTGCCGAGTGTTTCGGTATTCAGGATGTACACATTATTGAAAACCGAAACCGCTACCGCCCCAGTGCCGAAGTGGCAAAAGGTGCCGAAAAATGGCTCACCCTGCACTACCACAACAAGCACGAAAACAACACGCAGGCCTGCATTCAGCATTTACGCAACGAAGGCTACCGCATTGTGGCCACTACCCCGCACGAACGCGATCAGATGATTTATGATCTGGATGTGAGCAAGGGAAAAATTGCGCTGTTCTTCGGTACCGAAATTGAAGGAATTTCGGAGGAAGTACGCAACGAGGCCGATGAGTTTGTGAAAATTCCGATGTTCGGATTTACCGAGAGCTTCAACATCTCTGTATCAGCCGCTATCTGTTTGTACGAAATCAAACAGAAACTCACCGATGCGTTGCCGTGGCAGTTATCGGAAACCGAAAAAGAAGATATCCTGCTTACCTGGGTAAAGCAATCGGTGCGTGAGCCTGAACTGCTGGAGAAAGAGTTTCAGAAAATCCTCAACACCGGACTTCAGGCCGGCGAAGCAGAGCGCAGTTAACCGCTGCTACGGCGCAAGGCGCGCGGTAATCCAGTGGCCTGCGGCATCTTTCTCGAAGCAGATACGATCGTGCAGGCGGCTTTCACGGCCCTGCCAGAACTCGAAATAATCGGGCTGCAACACATAACCGCCCCACCATTCGGGCCGCGGCACTTCCTGATTTTCGAAGCGTTTATCCATTGCCGCCAGCTCAGTATCAAGCACCAGACGACTGCTTATTTTGCTGCTTTGCGGCGATGTCCAGGCGCCTAAACGGCTGCCGCGCGGACGGCTGGCAAAATAGCTGTCGCTTTCGGCGGCGGTTTGCACAAGCAAACGTCCTTCAATGCGCACCTGCCGCTCAAGCTCGGGCCAGAAAAAAAGCATCGCCGCATGCGGATTGGCCGCTATTTCGTGCCCCTTGCGGCTGTTGTAGTTGGTGTAAAACACAAAACCGTTTTCGTCGAAATTGCGCAGCAGCACAATGCGCGACGAAGGCCGGCCCGCCTGGCTTACGGTTGAAACCGCCATGGCATTGGGTTCGTTTACCTGCGCCTCTACAGCCGCTTTAAACCAGGTTTCGAACTGCTGCACAGGGTTGCTGTGTACCATCGTTTCATCAAGCGTAAGCTTGGAGAAATCGTGGCGTAGTTTGTTTATGTAATCTCTTAAATTTTCCATAAACCAATTCATCTGAACGAGTCCAAAGTTACACACCGCAATGCTTCCACAGCTGAGCAGTGTGGTAAATAAAACTGACATCGGTTTGGTTAATGTGGAAAACAAAGCGTTAAACAAAAAAATACGGTCAGGGTTTTTGTTTATTTTGGGGTAATGAAATTATTCCCGGCCAATACATTTACCCCTACTCAAGGCCGCCTGCTGGTAGCCGATCCGTTTCTCGACGATGATTATTTCCGACGCGCCGTAGTGCTGCTCATCGAACACAACGAAAAAGGTTCGCTGGGTTTTGTGCTTAACAAACCGGTAGAGCTGCGCCTGCACGAAGTGATTGACGATTTTCCGCAGTACGATGAGCCTGTACATTTTGGCGGCCCCGTGCAGCGCGATCAGCTTTACTACATACACACCCTTGGCGATACCATTGAAGGCAGCATACAGGTAAGCAAAAACCTCTGGTGGCTGGGCGATTTTACACAGGTGCGCGAACTGCTTTCCGCCGGTATGCTGGGCCCGCACAACGTGCGCTTTTTTATTGGCTATGCCGGCTGGGAAGCCGATCAGCTGGAGCGCGAAATGAAAGACCGCTCCTGGTACGTGGCCCGCGCCTCACACGAACTTATTTTCGACCGCCACTTCAACGAAAACTGGGGCCGTGTCATGCGAAGTATCAGCGCCGATCATGCCCTTATGGCTGGTTTCCCGGAAGATCCTTCGATGAATTAACTTAAAGCCTGTTTAAATAATTGCAAACTAAACGCCAGCCCAAAAGGCTGGCGTTTATTCATACTGCTACATACAACGCTTAGTCAAGCATACCGCTGGCCTGCAAAAACACATCCAGATCGGCCGTTTTGCGGGCAAACTCTTCTTTCGAAAGTGTGTCCCAGTAGTTCAGTGCATCCGGCGCGGCATTGTCCATAGCCGAATACTTCTGTTCTTTTACTTCCACGTTAAAGCGCAGGTAATTTGTTTTTTCAAGCAGCACCTGCTTCTGCACGTAGTCAGTGGTTTGGTTCACGCCATACATCATAATATCGAGCAGGGGCTGTATCCATTTCACCGCACTCATGCGCTCCGATTCACGAATGGAAAGCTGACCGTTGTAGCGCCCCGTGCCTACAGAAAGCACGTGTACATTGCTCAGCGTATCATCAATGCGGCGGTCGCCCACGTAATAGCGTGCATGTTTTATGAGTTCGGCAAGTGCGCCTATGCTCGGGTTGTTTATATACACACCGCCGTCAATACAGTTAAACTCGCGGTTGCCGTGTTTAAAATGGCAGGGTGGAAAATACGTAGGCCCGGCCGAGGTAGAACGGCAGGCATGAAACAAGGTAAAGTTTTCGTCTTCGGTTTCAAACGCTTCGCGGGTTTTGAAAAAGCGAGGCTCGTTATTGAAAATATCGTAGCTGCAAATGAGCACGGGTTTCAGCGTTTGCTTTAAACGCACCTCGCCCATTCGTTCGCGCAGCACGGCTTCAATGCCATCGGGCGCATAAAGTGTTTCGCCGCCCAGCACATAGCCTTTTACCTTGCGCCAAAGGCCGGGCCTGGGAAAAATACGCTGCCCGTCTTTCAGGTAAATATCAATAATGTCCTGCAGGTTATACTTCGGCAGCGATGGCCGCGTGGCATCCGGCACCGTAAGCGCCGCACTGATAAGACCACCCGTAGATGTACCGGCAATAATATCGAAATAACTGTACAGCGGCTTGGGCGAAAGCCCTTTGGCTTTGCGCTGCTCGTTTAAACGGATTTCAAGCAGTTGCAGATAACGCGCGGGAATAATGCCGCGCATACCGCCACCGTCGAGTGAGAGTATGCGAATGGGTTGCATGGATGTGTAGGGTGTGTTTGAGTGAATTTTAGGGCGACAAGATACAACCTGAGTGGCATGTATGGTGGAGACTGTTGAAAATTTAGAGGCGGAAGTTTTGGGGGAATAGTTGGGGCAAACTGGTACAGATACAAAATACTACGCATATCAAAATTTGCATTTTACAATTTCTGCTTTGTATCAAACTGACTGGGATTATATGCATTAATGCGTTCTACTGAATTCACGATCAATAAAATCACCTCCTGCCATTCTTTCTGACTTAACGCATAAAATTCATTGTAGAATTCCTGCTCCCTTATTGTATTCTTGCGCGCATCAAGTAAGTTCAGGTAGCGGTCGTTCATTATTTTTGTCCGGTATTCTGCTATTTCAACATACGCGGTTTGCTCAAGCCCCACACTGTTTTCGTAAACTTTATTCCCCGCTTTATCTTTTGCAATCCAATGCAATCGTTCTTTATTCATGTAAAACGAAATTGTTTTTGCATTTTCAAACCAAAAGCCCAATGCGAAATAACCATAATACCCAATACCAACTATTGAAGCCGCAAATACAATTAAATAATTCCACTTAAATTTTACAATCATTCCAAATATGACTAGTACAAATACTGCAAAAGACACAGTAAACCAAATACTTATTGTGATTAATCGTCCTTTGTGTTTCTTTAATTGAAATTCAAGCATGTTATTTCTTCTTGTGGCGAATTAGTTTTCACCAGATTGATTTGCAGGGTTTGTAAGAGGCTTGTAAAAATACATAATTGCAGAATTAACAAACTTCTTCGGTTTGACAGGGCAAAGCCTCTCAGGCATTGTGGCTGCAAGTTGCATATCTGCTCATGCAAAAGCATTGCGCTTTGTTTGTCGGGCCAATGAAGTAAACACTTGCCAGCTGTTTAAATACACAACAGTATAAAACGATGAAGCAATGCGGATGAAAAACTGACTATCTATTATTTGGGTGAAGCCGGATAAATTATTTTCATTTTATGTATGGCGGTAATCTCATCAGTTGACTGTTCGTAATTGGTAACTCTCACTTCCACAATTCTGCCCTTTTTGTCTTTTGTCAGCAGATGCACCTTTCGTTCAGTATCATTACGGTACTTCTCGAACGAAGTATCGGTAAATGAAGATGTGGTTTTCAGATAACCGGGATCAGGAAGATGAATATATTGATTCACGTATAGACTCAATGGTTCATCAAAGGAAAAGTAGCTCACATACCTGAATGCCGTATCACCAAACTGGTGATAATAAACCGAATCGGTAAGTCTGCCGTTACTATATCTTGTTTTTGTATAGATATACTGGTTGGTTGTTTTGATGTGCCGTATCGTTGTGGTTTTTCCGTCAGTGCCCACATAGTTTGTATCAGGTAAAAACTGACTGTGGTAATAAATTGGAATCAGATTTACTTTTTCGTCCGACTGCCAAATTGAAAACGACTCCTCGTCAACCCATGCGTATGCGGTAGAAGGGTGTACAAGTTCATTCTCTTTGTTTACCGTCCATGCGTCTGATTTTGCCTGCTGCGAACTAAGGTCGGTTACAATGATACGGGTACCGGGCGGAAGCTCGCGGGCTGTAAGCAGTGCATGAAGTTCGGTTTTAAAAACAAGCAGGTTATTGATAACCACTTCTTCATCATAAAGAATACTCTGTGTAAATAATGGAATACACACGAGCAGAATTAGTATGCGGATTGCCGAAAAATGTTTCATAATACCTGTTTTTAAAACATCACTTTGTGATAAGTAAATTTTTTCTCCGACAAAGCGCTTTTCGCAGGCGATACTTAGATAGTATCGACAAGAAATACAACGCAGGATAGGGAAAAATCCACTTATCACAAAGCCGAAGGAAAAATTTAAACAGCCTCTTAACATTACCCATTTTTTCAACAAAAAAAACCGCCTCAAAAAAGAAGCGGTTTTAAATGTTTACAAAACTTCCAACTCCCCTACCCCAGCAACGTCTTATGCGCTGCCTCCAGAATAGCAAATGCCTCCTCACGGGTAGCGGCCTCGGCGTAGGTACGCAGCACCGGCTCTGTGCCTGAGGCGCGGATCATCATCACCCAGCGGTTTTAGTCTTGAAACTTTTATCGCTTCTTTTTACTTTGTTTCTTGCTTCCCTTATCCAATTGCAATGCAGTCTTGGCATTAAGAGAAGTCACCACCTTTTTGCCCGTTCTGGCTTCGAGTTCTTTAAAGAGCTACTTTAGCTACATTGCCACCTTGTTTTGCTACTTCTTTGCTTTCGTCGAAAGTGTTGGGCCTGATGGCTGCTGAAATGTCTTTTGCAGATGCTTCCGCAAGCATGTTCAATATAAGCTCTGTATTGGTCATGTTGTCGCGCAGATTTTCCTTTTTCAGACCTTTCAGAATTTTATATTCTTTTGTCGTTTTATCGCTCCATGCTTTAGTAATTATGTCAGTAAGTGTGGCAAATTGAATACCTTCCTTCAAGCCACGCTTTTTCCATTCATCCGTAAGTTCTTTTCTAATTTCAATACTTTTTAGTCGTTAATTAATCCAACTTTCAGAGTAGCCAAGATTCATGTACTGTTCTAAAGCTCTATCGATTGACAGTTCAGGATCCTGCATTTCGTCTAACCGCTCAGCCGCTACCTGAGCCAGCCACAGTTTAAACGGCTCTGCTTTTGGCGAGGGAACAGACTGAATAAGACGAAAAAGTTGCTCTGTATCAGCGACATCAGTAAGATATAATTTACCGTCGGCCGACGGCATTTTCAGTTGACTACAATTTGTAGCCAACTGACTTCCCTCAGCTTTAAGCCTTGTTTTCAGTACACTCCAATACTTTCTTGGATTTGGGCTGTTAGTCAATACAGCCACCACATCCACAATGGAGATATACCACTTCTCCTGTTCAGCATCCCAAACAGACCTCACGTGTTTATCTTCAAAAACCTGTATTTGATTTTGTTTCTCCATATCTGAAATTACCAATGTATAAATGATACTGTACAAATCAAACATAAATAAAGCCGCTCTTAAAAAACTCAAAAGCGGCTTCAAACTATCTACTTCCAACTCCCCTACCCCAGCAACGTCTTATGCGCTGCCTCCAGAATAGCAAATGCCTCCTCACGGGTAGCGGCCTCGGCGTAGGTACGCAGCACCGGCTCTGTGCCTGAGGCGCGGATCATTACCCAGCGGTTCTCGTCGATAAAAAACTTCCAGCCGTCGAGATCGTCCACGCGGGCTACGGTGTAGTTGCCGAAGGCTTTGTAGGTGCCGTTTTTGCAGTTGGCTACGATGCGGTTTTTGTCGGCTTCTTCGAGGTGCAGGTCGATACGTTCGAAGGCGAAGGTGCCGGTAATGGCATATACTTCTTCGATGAGGGCGTTGAGCGATTTGCCGCTTTTGGCCATGAATTCCCAGATGACAAGGCCCATCCAGATGCCGTCGCGCTCGGGAATATGGCCTTTTATGGCAATACCGCCCGATTCTTCGCCGCCCACCAGCACATCTTCCTTCACCATGATGCCGCAGATGTATTTGAAGCCGATTTTCACCACTTCGAGCGGCAAGCCATAGTGCTCACAGATGTTCTTAATTTTCACAGTGGTGCTGAACGCGGTGCACACTTTGCCGCGCATGCCTTTGTATTTGGCTAAGTAGTGAATGAGCAGGAGAATGATGTGGTGCGAATCGACAAAATTGCCCTTGCTGTCGAACAGGCCGATACGGTCGGCATCGCCGTCGGTAGCGAGGCCCACATCAATATCGCCCGATTCGCGGATCACGCTGGCAAACTCTTCGAGGTTGCGCAGAATAGGCTCCGGCGCCTGTCCGTCGAAACTCGGGTTGTGCTCGCAATGCAGCAGGGTGGCATCGGGGAATAAACGACGGATTACATTTTGTCCGGCACCGTACATGGCATCATACGCCAGATTGAGGTTCGAATTGCGGATGGCATCGAGATCGAAGCTGGCTTCTACGTGGCGGATGTAATCGTCTTCGAGCGGCACAATTTTGAGCAGGCCCGAGGCTTCGAAATCAGCCAGTTTAAGACTGTCGAGCGGCGTTTCGGCCACTTCGGGAATGAGCGGTTCAATTTCGGCAATGCCTTCGGGCGAAAGCGGGCCGCCGTAGGAAGCCTTGAGTTTATAGCCGTTGTACGACGGCGGGTTGTGACTGGCGGTTACGATAATGCCCAAATCGGCACCGTAGTTGCGCGCACCGAGCGATACCATGGGCGTGCTCACAAAACCTTTGGCCAGATACACTTTGATGCCGTGGTGAAGCAGCACTTTGGCGGTGGTTTCGGCAAACAGATCGCCGGCAAAACGGCAGTCGTGTCCAACTACCACAGCGGCGCCGGGCTTTTGCTGCTTAAGCCATTTTACGGTGCCTTCGGTAACGCGGGCTACATTTTCAACGGTAAATTCTTTCGCTATAATGGCCCGCCAGCCGTCGGTGCCGAATTTGATCTGGTACATACGTTTCAGTTTAAGGAGAGCAAAAATAGCGAAAAGCCCTGTTGGTTGGGCAGCGGTTTACAAACCCAGCGGCACATCAAGCACATGCAGCACACCGCCCTGTTCGAGCCAGGCAATTTTGTTTCGTCCGGCGGCACTGAGGCTGATAAGTTCCTTACCCACCGGGCGGCGAAAAACCACGGGCATTTCGCCGTTTTCGTCCAGTTTGCACACCACCAGCTGGCCTTCGCGGTAATAAGCGATGTGTTTGTAGCTGATGAAGGTGATTTCACTCACAAACTCGCCCAAAATTTTGCGCCATACTTTTTGCGTGCCCGGCTGCACCACAAAAATATCGTGGTAGCCGGCCATGCAGCACATCGGGTTACTGTGATAGGCCGAAAACTGCAGGTTGTAGGCTGCATCGGGCAATTCAATAAAATCGGCAAGTGCGTTTGTGGTGTTTATTTTGAGGTGATAATTGAGGTAATTGCAATAAAAAAATCCATCGGCATAATAGCCGTAAGAGGCAAACTGGCTGCCTTCGGTAAGTGCTTCGGGCGGGGCGTATTCGAAATGCAGGTCGAGTTGTTTGAGAAGTTTTCCTTCTTCCCAGTATTGCAGCGAAAGCTGGGGATGATAGAGCAGCACCCAGCAGGAGTTTTCGTGTTCGCCGGCCGAATAAGCCAGCAGCCTTTCGGGCAGGTAATCGAAAAATACGGCTGCCAGCGCAGCCGGATGCGGCGAGGAGGCTGCCATGTAGCCGTTGCAAAGCACCTGCAAGGTGTGGCGGTTGCGGAGCTGTATTACATCGGGCAGGAGCGGATGATGCTGTATTTCGAGGTTTTCGACGGCTTCGGTAAACGGGTCGGTCCAGTTGAACTGCTCGGTTTCGCCGGAGGCACTGATGCGCACCATGCTTAGTTTCTGCTCGGCTTCGCCCAGCGCCACCCAGTAGCGGCTGCCGGTAATGAGTTTGCGCCACAATACACCTTTGGGCAAATTGATGCGTTGTATTTTCGACATTGCAGCGGGCTGCGGCGTGTGTATGCGGTTCTGAACAATGTAGCGGCTTGCATCGGCCTGCACGAGGCTGTCGCTGTGGGTGAAATGCGGCAGCTGGTTGAGTGCGGTGTGCTTGCCTTCGAGCGCCTGTGTGCTGATGAGGCGCAGGGCCAGTTGCTGCGCCAGGGCGGCATCAGCACTGTCGGGCGCGGCATGCTGGTAAATGAGCCTGAGCTGGTTGAGGAAAATTTGTTCCTGCTGCACTTTAAGGCCGGTCTGATAAAGCCGCTGCGCGGTGTGTGCGGCACTTTCGTCCTGCTCTGCCCGCAGGGCAATATAGCGGTGCAGGCAGTTTTCCTGCGGGTGCATGCTGTTCCAGCCCATGAGCAGCGATTCTTCGGCGGCGGCGGTGAGGTGCTGCTTATCGTGCTGCAGGCGGGCGGCTTCGAGGTAATTTTGCTGGGCCAGCGCCTGCTCTACGCAAAGCTGATACATGCTTTGCGCCTTTTCTTCGTGGGCCAGCATGCGGTAAAGGTCGCCGGCTTTTTCGTGCTGTTTCAGTTCGCGGTATTCTTCGGCGGCTTCGGCCAGCAGTCCGCCTTTTTCGAGGCACTGTGCGGCCAGCAGCTGGTTTTTGATATGGTCTTTGTACAATGCAGCAGCTTCGCGGAAATAGCGGCCCTGTTCGAGCACGCTGGCCGCGCTGTGCAAATCGCCGAGCAGGTGTGCATACACGTAAGCGGCTTTGCGGTAATCGCCTTTTTCGAGCAGCAGGTTGGCCTGCTTTATGTAGCGTTCGCGGAGTTTCTGGTAATGCTCGGCCGAGGTAAACGAACCGCCGCCGCCACGTCCGAGGCCGCCCAGACTGAAATCAGGCAAACCGCGCGAGAGACTGTCCCAGCCATTGTCGCCGCCGCGCCCTAAGTAATCGCTGTTCAGCGGCACGGCATACTGCAGACCTTCGTCGGGATTTTCGTCCATCATGCGCACCAAGCGGTCGAGCTCCGATTCGCGGCGCTTCTGCAACTCTTCCAGACTTCGCTGCACCCGTTCGCGCACACGCTGCCGCCAGCGGCTAAACCAGCCACGTTGTGCATTGGTGTCCGAAACCGCAGCAGCGTGTTGCGCCGCACCGCCACTGCCGCGCAGCCAGTTCATCAACCGCGAAAACCACGAAGGCCGCACAGCACGCGCAGGTTGTGGCGCAGATGCCCGGTTTCGCCGGTTTTCTATCACACCGTGCATCAACAGGCGGATTACAAAAAATGCAATCAGCAGCACAGGTGTAATGCCCATGCTTACCACACCGCTGCGCAGCAATAAAATCACGGCAAGAATACCGCCCGCCACAATCAGCCCAAGCAGAATATACATACCAAAATCGGCACTGCCATCCTGCCTGTTTGCTGCTGCTGCTTGCCCCGGGCGCACAGCCACATTGCGCCGCAACCGCCCGATAAGATGAAAAGCGAGCAATATTCCGCCTGTCCACAACGCCATTTTCCAAAGTGTGGCAAACGAAATCACATTAAACACCAGTAAAAGCACCAGCGCAATTCCACCCGCCCAAAGCAAAGCCATAAGCCACGGAAAATCAGTACTGCTGCCCGAAGGCTGTGCCGCAGCATTCTGCGGAGAAGACTGAGCGCCGGGCTGTAATTGTTCGGCCACTTTCGGATACAGCAACATCACCGCAACCGATACACCCAGCACAAACCACATCCCTCCCGAAATCGTTCCCGTTACAAACACCTGCATCAGCGCCACACACAACAACACGGTGGTGATAAAAATGGTAAACGCATTTAGCTGCCGGAGATAGTTGAGCGACTGCAGTGCTGATTTTTTTTCTGTTACTACTTTACGGTACAAAGCCAGCAACAGCGCCGCCGATAAACCCAGCGTAAGTATTATCATAGCCGCCGGATGCTGATACACGGCCACCTGCACAATGAGCAATACAAGCTGAACAGCCCCCGCCACAATGAGAATAATCCCCACCACAAGGCCTGCATTTTTCCAGCGTTTGCCTTTGTCTTCCTGTGTGGCAATAAAGCCAAACACCAGCAGCAGCACAATGGCCGAAACAATCCATAAAAACGCATCGCGCCAGCCCGGACGGTTGGCAATTAATCCGGCCACACTAAGCAGCGATAGATAAGCCACGCCCAGAAACGTAAACAGCTTTACCAAAAATGCGGCGGCCGTATTGTTGTCTTTGCTTTTACCACCCAGCATGCGGTTAACTAACCCGAGCAGGCCAAGCCTTAGCGTTTGCAGTCCGTCGGTTTGCCGGCTGCGTTCTTCGTTGCTTAAAATCTGCCGCAGGGGCTTTGCGCCAATTTCCTGCTGTACCTGCTGCATAAAATTATCGGCACTGGCGCGGGGCATGCCCACACTTTGCAGCGGCGGAAATTCCGGTGCGGGTGTAAGTGCTTCGTTCCAGTTGCCTTCGGCAGGCGCTGTACATTGCAGCAGCGGTGCAAACGAAAACGCATCGGTTGCATCAAAACCAACCAGCCCGGCCGATGGATGAAACACCTGCACCGGATACAGCAAACGCTGTGCAAGTTCATCGGGCGTAAAAGCGGGTGTGAGTGTGGCCTGACACGGAATAAAAAGTTTACCGGCCACACAGGTGTAGGGCGCAGCAATATCGGCTTCATCGGGCACGCGGCTGCCAAACACCACCAGCAGGCCCAGCGGCTCGGCCGTGCGCAGCGATTGCGGCACCACATACGCGCGCACCTCTTCCGAATCAAGTCCCCAGCCGCTCAGCGC
Organism: Bacteroidota bacterium; assembly: GCA_020402865.1. Lineage (NCBI taxonomy): Bacteria > Pseudomonadati > Bacteroidota > Bacteroidota bacterium. Next base: position 80,171 of record JADBYT010000011.1, read on the forward strand.
GCGCAGCCACACAGCCGGATCGGCACTGCCGATAAACGCAGCGGCCACAGGTCCTGCCGGACGCGAAGCGGGATGTAAGGTCAGTTTCACCGGTTGCGGAGGTTTTGCAGAAATGGTTCGAGACAGGTGCGCATAAATTCGCGCACATCAATACGTTTATGTCGATATTGCGGCGGTACAAACAGTGCATTACCGGCATACATGCCGTTTGAAATCCACACCGTTGTATCGGTTTCCGAAATACTCACGATTGAAAAATCAGGAATGCTTCTGTTCGCACTTCTGAAATGAATAAAGCCCCGGTGATCCTGAATAATCACACTGCCATCGGGCCATTCGGCCACACCGGTATCGGCGCGGTTGTAGGCCTGGAGCGGGGCAATTTCAAAGCGCTGCAGGTTTGCCGTACATACTATTTTTTTATCATAAAGCATTACCCGGTTGTATTGCTGCCGGTCCCAGCCCTGCGCTTCACGCCAGTACAACTTATCGTTTTCACACACCAGTACTTTCTGATCAGCAAACAAACGCCCCAGATCATCAAGCGCAAAAAACGACTGTGTATCAAATGCGCTGTAGCCGGGATTGATGCGTTTCTTTATCTCTTTTTTGTTGATTCCCGTTAAATGGCCGTGCGTACCGGTATGCCGGGCATCGTTATAAGCCATTCGCTTAACCGATCCCGATTGCACATCATACACTTCAGCAATACTTCCGTCCCAATTGGCAAAACCTTGTGCACACATCCACACCTGCTTGCCGTAAAAGCCCGGAATAATGAGTTCCTGCGTGTCATTTCCGGTAAGCGAAAACGAAAGCAGTCTGAATACCTGATTTTCTTTATCGTGATAGCCGAGCACCAGTTCACCGTGTTCGGAGAAATGCCACAAATGAAAATTGCCCTGCGGCTTGTCGTGTTCATTCATGCAGGGATGCAGTTCGTAGCCAGCTACACCGGTGGTGTTTGGAAAGAAAAGAATGCGGCGGTTATCGTTAATTACCACAATGCCGTAAGCCGGGGCATAGTAAAAATCAGGTGCTTTTATTTTACAGCCTTTAGCGGCAAACAGCAATGGTATTTTTTCCTGTTCAAAAAATGACGGGAGTTGTTTGGTGTATTCGGGATAACTGCGGTTGGATCGTTTCTTTTTGCGGGTGTTGGGGAAATGTGCGGGCGTATTCTGCGTGATTTTCCTTTCGGGAAAAAGTAATTGGTCGAGGTCAAAGGTGGCGGCGAGAAGTTCTTCGCGGCCGGATGCCGAGCAGCGGTAAAGTGTAAAACGTCCGTTGCGGTTTACGGCAATAAGGTAGGCCAGTTTTTCCTGCACGGGCAGCAGCCGCGCCAGAAAATCGGGGTCGTGCAGCAGAGGTTCGGCGGTGATGAGGATGTATTCTTCGTCGGCCTTGCTGGTTTGACGGAGTATGTGCAGCAATGCATCGCCGCTGTGCAGGGCGGGTTGCAGTCGGGTGAGTGCGTTGCGCACGCCTTCGGGCGTATGCAGGGCCACAGGCTCGCTGCGTGTGCCGCCAAGCATAACAGCCTCGGTGCTGCTGATGTGTTTGTTTTGCTGCGCACAGGCTAATGCCGCCGCCACGGCAAACACGCGCGGCTTGCCCCAAAGCGGCAGCGAAGTATCAATAAGCAGGATGCGCCGCCGCTCGGGTGTATTGGGCGGCGATTCGCGGCGCAGGTACATGGCTTCGTTGTTGGCTAAACGCGCCATGAGCAAATCGTCGTCGTTGGCCAGTTCGCTGAGCAGCAAACGATGCAGCGGCCCCCGGTTGCTGATGTCTGATACGCCGCCAAGCTGCTGATCATCGTTGCTTACACTCAACGGCGGAATGCGGAATACTTTCAGAATAGCCTGCGTGAGGCTGGCAATACCTTCTGTTTCCTGTTCGTGTTGCAAACTGCCCAGCAGGTCTATCACCGGCTCGGGACTGAGTTCCTGCAACGGCACGGGCAACTGCGCAAGACCGGTGTCGAGTATGTGTGCAAGCTGCTTGGGCGAAGTGATGCGTTTGCCGAGCGCTGCCAGTTGTGTAAACGTATGTTCAACTGCAGCCCGCGTCACAATCCCCTTTTTCAGAATCTGTTCATCATACCTGCCCGATTCAAACTCAGCCACAATACCCGCTGCATCTTCCGCATGAATAGCAAACAGTTCGGGCAGGCTGCGCAGCAAATGCGTACGCGCTTTTCCGGTGCGGTAGCTTTCGGGAAGTAGAGCAATGTGTTTCAGAAACACAAAAGCATCTGCAGCCATACCACGCCCTTTATACATCGCTTCAAGCGAAGAGGAAACTTCTTTCCAGTGCCTTAATCCACCGGTAAACAACTCCTTCTTCAATTCCATCTCCTCCGGCGAAAGCCGGCAGGCCGCCAGCACAAACAACAAGGTATTTATATGCGGCAAACCCGAAGGTTGTATCTCTTTCATTACCGCCAGCAAATCTTCGCGGTAAATAAGTGTCTCTTTATTTTCCCACTCTATCACTTTCAGCCCTTCGGCCCAATGCCAGCACCACTGCTGCGAAGCACCGAAATAATCAGCTGCTGTAATTTTTGTCATTACCTCACTCACAACCACCCTCCTTTCTCACTCATGCGCCGCACCCCGCTGCGCGAAGCAGGCACACACATAATCTTCGGCACGGTTTCCATGCTGCCGTTGCTGTGCAGCAACACCAGTGCATCATTGTCGGGCACTAATTTTTTGATGAGTAAACTTTCCAGCGCAGGCAGCTCCAGATCAAAACCCGCAGGCAGCAGCAGCGGGCCGCGTGCCCAGTATTCGGTGCCGGGCAGTGCGGGAAGAATATCGCCGCCCACCAGCACTTCTCCACTTTGCGAAGCCGCAAAAAACAAACGCGAAAGACGTATCTGCGGCGCCGTTTCGCAATACTCTTTCCACAGAAAAAAATTGGTGAGCAGCACACTGCTTTGCCGCGGCACTTCACTGGCTGCTAATTTTACTTCCACATGCGCATTCACCTGCCCCGCCATTGCCGACACGGGCAACTCCAGCGGAAACAACTCACCCAGCGGCTTCCAGTCAAGCTCAGGCAAACGGCTCACGGGCGTAATGTGCCCTTCGGGAAAAAGGAAATGATCGCGCCCCACCACCAGCCGCGCGTCAAAACCAATGTGCAGCAAACGCGCATCGGTTTCCTCCGCTTCGTCGCCAATCCACCACACACCGTTGTGCAATGCGCCCTTCAGCTGCGGCAATACGCGCACAGCGCCAAGCTCATGGCTGCGGTGTTGGGCAAGGTGGTAAATGCGTTTCATCAGCTGGCCTGAATAATTTTCTGCCACAGCTCATCTACGGGCTGCTGCACATAATTGCGCTGCACGTCGTTGGCAATCCATGCCGTGCGGCCGTTGAGGAAACGCAGGCGGTCTTTAATCACCGCACGCTCCGAAAAGCTTGTGTCGGGATTGTTCCATTGTTCGGCCAGCTGCACCACTTCGGCGTAAAGCGCTTCGGGATCGGGCCGCTCGTGCTGCTTTGCACGCGGATGGTGTGCCGCTTCGCTCTGGTCGTTTTCCACCACGGCGTTTACAATGCCTTCAATCAGTTCGCGCTGCTCATTGGTATCCCAGATGTAGCGCATCACCCACAAATCGCTCACCAGCGCCGTGTGGCGGTGGCAAAGCAGCGCACTGGCCGCAATGAGGCGTTGCAGTTTCACCGCGCGGCGGTCAGACACGGGCACACCCGCGTTGCGCAGCTGTGTAATGAGCTGGATAAATGCACTGCGCACCGGCTGCAGATCAACCGTAGCCAGTTGCTGCTGCAAAAACAGCACATCGTCTGCATCCAGCTGCGGGCGCGGCTTGCGGGGCTGCTTTTGTTCAATGGCCCAGCCGGCATCCAGCAGTTCATTCATCTGTTGCGGATCCACATAATCGCAGCGTACGCGCAGCAGGAAACGGTCAAAGAGTGCGCGCAGGGCTTCGTCTTCGGGCAGGTGGTTACTTGCGCCCACAATCATGAGCGCCGGCAAATCGCGCCGCTCGCGTCCGCGCCTGAACACGCGTTCGTTGAGCACCATAAGCATGCTGTTAAGAATGGCGCTGTTGGCATTGAGCAGCTCGTCGAGAAAAATCAGATTGGCCTCGGGCAGCATGCCTTCGGTGTTGGTGACCAGTTCGCCTTCGCGGAGTTTGCGGATGTCGAACGGACCAAAAATTTCGTTGGGCTCGGTGAAACGGGTAAGCAGGTATTCGAACGAGCGGCCGTTGAGCGTGAGTGCCAGTTCGCGCACAAGCGCACTTTTGGCGGTGCCGGGCGGGCCGAGCAGAAAAAGATTTTCGCGCGCCACAAGGCTGATGCCCATGAGGTCGGCAATATCGTCTTTGCCCACAAAGGTATCTTTGAGGTGTTGCAGGGCGCGGTTCAGTGCTTCGGCCTGGGGCAGTGTGTCAGGCAGTGTGTTCATTGGCTAAGGGTGCGGGCGGTTGAAGTAAATCGGTATCGAGTTCGGGCCAGAGCTGCAGGGCGTAATCGCCGAGTGCGGCTTTGATGTGCTGATGCAGGGCAGGATGCGCGGCACGTTGTTTATCGTGCAGGGCAATGATGCGGTCGGCATAAAAAGTAAGCAGGCCGGTGTGTTGGGTGATGCTGCCGGGGTCGGGCGTGCTTTCGGTGGCAATGCCTGTGCCGGAGAGGGGCCAGTGCTGCGCCGTGTGGCGGATGCATTTTACAAGTACATCGCCCGGCGCGAGGCCGGCTGCCAGCTGATGCAGCCGGGGCAGGTGGCGCAGTACGAGGTCGGCGCTGTAGTGTGCTTCGGGTGTTTGTTCATCGGCAAAGGGTTTGAGCAGTTCAAGCACTTCGGCCTCTTCCACCTGCCGCAGCAAAGTGAGTTGCGCCGCGCGGTAAAAATGCAGTGCCGCCCAGTTGGCCGCTGCTTCGTGAAAAGCAGGCGCATCGGCCGGAACATGCAGCACATCAGCTGTATAAGCTTCGCGCAGCAAGGCAGAGGCCGTTTGCCAGTCGGTTTCACTCACCGGCAGCAACGAATCATTCAGCACCGCATCGCCCGTTTCAAAAAGGCCATGCAGAAACTGCGTAAAAGGTGCTTCGGATGTGTGTTCGGCCGACATCGTGTTAATGCGGGGTTAAGCTGTTTTCGGGTGTGGTAAAGATACCGATTCCCGACGGATTTGCATATCACGACATGGCTGCATCGTCCTGTGGCTTCTTCAAACTCAGCCACCTGACTATGCAGCAATAGATTATGTGCTGCGGTGGCTTCGATCCCCGCAGAAATTGCGGGGACTCAGCCACCGCGACAAGCTCAGCCACCGGGGCATACTTGTTCAACGCTTTAAGGAGGGCAAGTCTGCAATGCGCTCATTTACACATTGTTCTTCTGCATACACGTTATTGATGTAGCGTAATGTATCGCCCGTAAATACTTTGCTTCCCAACTGATAACGTACCACCATGCCGTTAGAAAACCAGAACCGCTCATCTTCACCTTTCGTGTAGCCGGGACAATATTCCTGAGTTTTCGTATGTGTCTTTTTTTGCCGAAGTACAAACACAACTTTACCATTCATATAATAGGTTTCTGTTTGGGTACATGCACACTCACCACAATTCCGATCTATCAGCAAACAATAATTGGTATCATTCGGGAAATAGTATCCTTTCAATCGCCCGCCGCAGTGTGTCAATCCGATGTATTCGTGACTAAGCAGTTTATCCTTTTTCAGTGCTTCATTTACGTGCAAATAGCACGCAGCCGCTTTTCGGGTTGCTGTTTCTGCCTGCTGAAATGCGATGCTAAGTGAGCAGATGAGGAGAATTACTAAGATTCGCATGCAGGTAAAGATAACTTTTAGGATGTTGAAGCGGGTGTTTTTCCGGGGGTAAGTCACACTTTTATTTTAGGATAATTGACGGATAAATAGGGTGAAAAATCACAGCCGTTATTCCCCCTTATTATTATATGTCAACTAGTTACAATTATCACTGAAGTTACAAAAACTTACAGCTTAAATCGCATAGATTCATATACTCAATTTTGCTCAAACAAAAACTAAAAACGATGAGCAAAACATTAAAAATGCTAATTGCCCGCACCATCGCACCGGGCACACCCGTTCCTCCACAAGTAGCACTGAATATGGTTCAAGGCTACAAGAATGTGAAAAATTACAATGGTACTGAAACCATTTATTCTGATTTTGATATTAGAAAATTCAGAGCATTCTTTAGCTTATTTTCTGATGCTACCGGAATTCGTATCTACAATGCGTTAACAGCAACTAATCAACATTGCTTTTTGTTTGTTCCAATAAAGAATGTAGCAGCAGAGAATGAACCTCCCTGCTATGTTGAATTGGAGCCTGAGGGAATAGATATTGATGGTGATGATATTCCTGATTTTTATGTTTCAGCATTTAACTTTGGTACACTTTGCCCGCCAAGTGGCAACTGTAATTGCGAGTGTGATGGCGTAAATGGCAATCCCACATCAATTGCGAAGCAGGTATATGGCAATTTATGCCCGCTACCTCCTCAACCCTGATTCAACAAAACTCCCCGCACCCAATTCGCTTGCGGGGAGTTTTTATTACCTGTTAATATTCGCTTTATCCAACGCTTTCTGATACGCCTCTGCATTTTTTAAATGCTGATCGTAGCTGCTGGTGAATTTGTGGCGGCCGGTGCCATACTCGGCACACATGTAGATATAATTGTTGCGTTTGTAGCTGAGCACCGCATCAATACTTTCGGGCTGCGGCAGGCGGATGGGGCCGGGCGGTAAGCCTTTGTTGCGATACGTGTTGTAGGGCGAATTCACATCCAGATCGCTGCGCAGCACACGTTGAATACTGAAATCGCCAAGCGCGTAAATCACAGTCGGGTCCGATTGCAGCGGCATGCCTTCGTTAAGGCGGTTCATGTAGAGACCGGCTATGGTGGGGCGTTCATCGGCATAGCGGCTTTGCTCGGCTTCTACAATGGCGGCAAGTGTAATCACTTCGGTCTGACTAAGGCCAATGCTGCGCGCAAGCTGTTTGCGCTCGGCAGTCCAGAAATCCTTATACACCGCCGCCATGCTTTGCATAAATTCCTCGGCCGAAGTGTTCCATTTAAAGCTGTATTCGTCGGGCATGAACAGCGTCATTACATTGCTGCTGTTCAATCCGTATTTGCTGAGGTACGAATCATCATTAAGCAACTCCAGCAGCGCGGCCGAATCGGCTTCGAGCTTGCCTCCTACCCTGCCGGCTAAGTGCTCTTTTGTGCGCACACTGTTAAACGTAAACGTAACCGGCTCCTGCAAACCGGCGGCAAGCAGGTTAATGAGTTCGCGGTTGCTCATGCCGTCTTTAATGCGGTAGCGGCCGGGCTTTACGGTTTCAAACTTTTTGAGTTTGGCCATCCACTCAAACGAAGCGCGGTCTTTGATCAGCTTCTTTGTTTCGAGCAGCGCCATGAGGTCTTCCATGGTGCTGCCGGTGCGCACATACAAAAACTCAGGGCTGTGGTCTTTGGTTTGCACATTGCCGCGCAGAAACATATTCCAGCCCATCCAGCCGCCCGCAGCCAGTGCAAGCAGCAGCACAACAAGGATAATTTTTTTAACGGGTGAAGATGATTTGGATGCCATGCTATTTACCGGTTCGGCTGTTTCAGCTGTTGCTGCAGCTGTTTGGCCTGCTGATTTTCGGGGTGTACGTTCAGACATTGATTTACTAACGCAAGTGCGGCGGCATTGTTGCCCCGGTAAAGCTGCAAACCGGCCATGTTAAGCAGCGCCTGATCATCGTCAGGATCATACCTGAGCGCGGTTTTGTAGCATTGCTCGGCTTTCTGGTCGTTGCCTTCGAGCAGCCAGAGGTAGCCGAGGTTGGTGTTGGCCTGCACATGTTTCGGATAGGCATCAAGCACCATCTGCAGCTGTGTGCGGGCTTCGAAATTCTTTTTGTTTACGGCCAGCACCAAGCCGTACTTGGCGCGGAAATCAGGATGAAACGGCGCAAGGTCGGCGGCTTTTTTGTAAAAGAGTTCGGCGGTTTGCGCATTGCCGGTTTTGTAATACGATTCGCCGATACGGTACGCCGCCCAGGCATGATGGTTATCCCAGCTTTCGCGCAGCAGCACACTGTCTAAGGCCGTGCGCACACCTGTGCGGTTAACCAGCGCCACCACACCGGCAAAATCGTTGCGCAAAAAAGAAAGCTGCACAAGTTCGCAGAAATTGCTGCGTAAATCAGGCAAAAAGCGTTTGGCCGAATCCAGAAACTGCGGATCGGGCGTAAATTTCTCGTACTGCTGCAAATACGCCCGGCCCTTGGTTTGTGCCGAAGGGTTGGGATCATTCACCGCATACAAACCAAGAAACTTCTTTACATCAGCTGCCGTTTTTGCGCCTTCCGCTTTTGCATCCGCCGCCGGCCTTCTGATCCAGTGATCGTGCACAGTGACATGCGGAATATCAATAGAACCCGAGCGCGGCATGTGACACGATACACAATCGTTTTGTGCCGCAGTTAGCGTTTTTACCGGCGCATTGCAGCCATGCAGCTTACTCTTTGTGCTTCCCGGCGCATGGCAGCCCGTACAAGTAGCGTTGAATGTGGCCGAACCCGTTTGCTTTACCGTAATGTGCGGATTGTGGCAGGTTACACACGTAAAGCTGCTGCGGTACGGATGCAACTCATCCTGCACACCGCCTTTGGGCTGCGACTGCAAAAAGCAGGCGCTCATTTTCAACCGCTCGGCATGCGAAGCCATTATAAATTCATCTTCGGCACCCTCGTACTTGGGCATAAACACCGTCATCACCGAATTCAGTTTCATGCCGGGCTTAAAATCAAAAAACGATTTGCCCGGCTGCAGCACCGCATTGCCCTGTAAATGGCAACGCTGACACACATCAAACTGTAAATCAGGTTGCAGCTTGCCGGGGTTTACAATGGAGTAATCAATGAATTTGGACGTATCTACCAGATTGCCCGCCATTTTCTGCTGCACATGTATGGAGCCGGGCCCGTGGCAACGCTCGCAGGTAATGCCGTCGGGAATTTCGGTAAACTTATTCTCCGAACCTTTTACAAAACCGGGCAAGGTGTTGTGGCAACTCATACACTCCAAGCCGATCTTGCGATCAAACCGCGAGTTGTGCCCGTCTTCAAAACCCGGCGGCAGATCCCACTTGCCCTTTTGCGTGTAAAACGTCATGGGCATTTGAAACAGATAGCCGTTTACCGAATAAATGTGCGAATTGGTGTGTTGCCCCGAACCTACAATGTAATCCACCTGCTCGGTGCGTTTGTAAATCGTATCACGCCCATCGAGCCGGTATTCGCTGATAAACATTTTGCCGCCGCTGAAATAGCTGTGATACCAGAGGTTGCGGTACTTGTCGTAAATAGTGGAATTGTTTCCGAAACTGGCCGACGTTTTTGCCGTGTTGGCTGTATCAAACGAGCGGCCCATGCCGGTGTGAATGAACGTTTCGTAAATATTCTGGTGGCAGCCTTTGCAGGTGTTCATGCCCACGTATTTGGCCGAATCGCTGTGGTTGAGGTAGGGACTTGAGGCGGCAACCGTATCGGCCGCAGGCTTTTTATCATCGCTGCCCGAACAGGCTGCCACTGCGGCAAGAAGCACACACAGCGCAAAAAACGGCCATGAAAAACGAAAAGTGAAAATGCGTTTGCTCACGTGTGATTGAAATGCCGGGGATAATAGTTGCCCTAAAATTACGGTTTATATGCCGGGAAAATGCAAGCCTGGTTTTGTTTTTTTAATGTTAATGCCCATTAAAAAAAGCGTTGACCGGTAATGAATTAAAAACCGCATTGCCAAGTCCGTAAGCGTGAAACCTGCATCGTACTTTTGAAACCATGCGTCTGATGCGTTTATCATTTATCCTTTTGCTGTGCATTATGTTTCCGGGCTTTGCTTTACGCGCACAGCAGGCAAGTCTGGGCAGCTGGAACATTGTGCAGGTAAAATACGGCCTCACCGGCAAACTCAGTTTGTTTGCCGAAGCCCAGCTGCGTTCGTTGCGCTTTTACAATCACTTTCATTACTACGAATACAAAGGCGGTATCGAATACAAGGCCCTGCCCGGTTTGCGACTTGCACTCGGCGCAGGCGATTACGATACATACCGCGAAGGCGGCAATTTTGTTACGCCAAAAAACAACGATGAATTCCGCCTCTGGCCGCAGGTGCAGTTAAGCCAGCAACTGGGCCGCTTTACGGTTGAGCAGCGCTACCGCGCCGAGTTTCGGTTCACCTCAAACGGCTACCGCAACCGGTTCCGATATCGCCTCTCGCTGCTGTATCCGTTCGGGAAACCGGTAAACGGCATAAAGCCTTTTCAGCTTAGTGTAAGCAACGAATTGTTTTTCACCAACCGCGAACCCTATTTCGAGCGAAACAGGCTGGCGTTTAATTTCAACTACCGCATCACACCCAAACTTACACTCATGGCCGGCTATCTGCATCAGTTCGACTATCGCATAAACGACGAAACCGGCCGCGACTTTTTGCAGCTTGGCGTGTATGTGGAATTGAAGAGGAAAAGTACTCAGTGACCTTTGCGCACAAGCTGCATCAGCAGTTCATCCACAAAATTATCGCCCACACGGATCCAGTCTTTTTTAATACCGGTAATGAGGAATTTGTGACGCTGAAAAAGCATTACACTTTCTTCATTGTCAACCGTTACATTGCAGTAAAGCTGATGCAGATGCAGCACGTGATAGCAATACTGAATGAGCAGCGAAAGTGCTTCAGAGGCATAACCTTTTCCGCGGTCTTCTTCGTGTGCAATGAGTATGCCCACGCCTGCGCGCTGGTGGGCCGGATCAAAGTCGAACAGGTCAATGCAGCCTACATCCTTCCCGTCGCGCGTGGTAATCATCAGCCGCAGCTGTTTGTTCGTATGCAAATCAAGGTGCGAGCTGGCGATGTACTGCTCAAGCACAAAACGCGAAAACGGAGCAAGTGTGTTGCTGGCTTTCCAGATGGCCGGATCGTTTTCCCACTTGTATAATGCATCCACATCCTGCGGCTCAAGAGCACGCAGGCGGATTCGTTCACCAAGCAATAACTGGATCTGATGCGACATACGATGATGCCAATATACACAAAATGTTTGGCTGCGAACTTATTGCAACACCTCACGGGCAATTGCCCGGTCGATATCGGCGGCAGTGTACACGGGCAATTCAATCTCCGGCTGCTCCACAAACACTGCTATACACGCCCCAAGCTGCTGCTGTTTCTGCAACAATGGCAGCAGTTCAAAAATGAAACCGGCTTCGGCTGCCTCTTCTACCCCCTGCGCCACCGCCAAACTGCGAAGCGGAGCCAGACAGGTCAGTCCGCCGGGACAGATGCGTGTATAAGCGGCAAAAATTTCACTCAGCTGCTCCCTTGCATCTGCTGAATGCGGTAAATTCCAGCGCACAAACAAAGCCGGAAACTGCCGTCGCTCAATAAGCCTGAAAAGTGATGAGCTGTCTTCGCCCTGCTGGGTTCCGCCTGTATGCAGCGACCAACAGGCATTTTCATGCAGCAGCAGCAGATGTGGCGGCGGACGATGTATGCGAAGAAGCACAATCCAGCTTCCCTCCTTTAGTTCGTCCCAATGCCGCAGCGGTGTAACAGCTAATTTCATCATGCAGCAGCAAAGTTATGCAAAGCAACACAAATTACCGGCGCCCCTGCACAGCCGCCGGTTTAGCATTGCCCGCTTTGCCCCCGCCTTTAAACAACTCATTCCAAACCCCGATAAACGTAACGTGGTTAAGCGGAAATTCAAGAAACACATGCAGAAAACTGAGCAGAAACAGCACATTAAAACCAATGCTGTAATCCCACACATATAACCCCACAGCCAATGCCCAAAGCACACCAATGAGTACAAGACGCATTTTAGATACTTCGTGCCATTTAATGACTGTTGTTTTTGAAAACCAGTTGAGATAATGATACGTGTATGCAAAAGCAATAAAACGCATGATGGCCACACCCATGTCGGAATTGTAAACGGCAAGTGAGCGGGCTTTAAATAAATCAGGTACCGTGCCGCCATAAGCCATTACAGCCTCAGGCGTATTGCTGAACATCAGTTTATAATCGTCATCAAAAAGCGCCATGGTTTCCTGATTCAGTAACCTGAATTTTTCATAGGCCAGCGAGGCATATTCAGTAATCGGCATTGATTCGGGATGCAGAAACACAATGAGCAGCGGACAAAGAACAAACACAATTACTGAAAGATATCCGCTGCGGCTTCGGCCTTTGAGTGCGCCGTAAAGCATAAAAATTCCGGTAAACACATACACATGCAGCAGCGTGGGCAGAAACACCGAGAACAACACAAAAAGTTCTTTGGAGATGAGTGCAGTAAGCGCAATCACTAAAAATACAAGCAACCGGTAAAAGGCCGATTTGATGAGCACCATGGCCAGCGCGCCCGCAAAAGCCACGTAGATAATTGACGTAGTAATGCCTTTGTGCAGTTCAGGGTCAATTTTTATTTTGGGAGAAATAAGATAGATAATCAGAAACAACACCACTGCCGCTACTGTGAGGAATACATAATCGTATTTACCTTTTGAAAAGAACCCGCGTTTCTGCAGCCACGAAATTTCGGTGAGGTAATGACCGGGCCCCAGCACGGCATACGAAAAAAGAAAGAGTTCAAAAGGTACGTAAAAAGCCACACCAAGTGCCAGAATCATTAACCCGATATTGACGTAGTTAATTTTATCGGTGTTGGGAATGGATGAAACAGTACTGCTCATACGGTAATTTCGCCTTGAAAAACAAATCGGGCCGGACCTTCCAGCCAGATATCATCAAAACCGCCATTGCGGCGGTGATAGTGTACATGCAAACTTCCGCCGGGTGTTTCCACCGCAATGCTGCCCGAATCGGGTGCAAAGCCATGCAGCGAAGCCGCCAGTGCAGCTGCCGTAACACCGGTGCCGCACGAAAGCGTTTCGTTTTCCACCCCACGCTCATAGGTGCGGACAAAAAGATTTTGTCCCATTACCTCTACAAAATTCACATTGGTGCCTTTTTCGGCATATGCCGCACTGTAACGCACCTCGCGCCCGGCCGCAAATACATTCAGAGCCGAAACATCACTCATAAACCGCACCACATGCGGCGAACCGGTGTCGATAAAATAATCGCCGCCTGTAAGTGAAGCTTCGTGCACATCGCTCATTTTCAACTGCACCTGATCGTCATTGATAAATGCATGATGCGGGCCATCCACAGCAATGAACTTTATTTCGGAATCGGTCACTATACCCAGGTCAAACGCAAAACGGCATATACAACGCCCGCCATTGCCACACATCGAACTTTGTGCACCGTCGGAATTAAAATATACCATGCGGAAATCATAGCCCGGCTCATTGCGCAGCAGCATCAGCCCGTCGGCTCCGATCCCGAAATGCCTGTCGCAAATATGCTCAATAAGTTTTTTATCGTGTTCGGGAAAAACATTTTCCCTGTCGTCAACCAACACAAAATCATTTCCCGTACCCTGATATTTATAAAACCTGATTTGCATGCCGCTTATCCGTTAATACGACTCAGCACTGATTCGTCAGACACCCGTTCATAAGGTTTATCTTTTGAAGTGTACTCAAGCCGGAACACACCAATGGGTGTTTTCATGTAAATCTGATTGTCGATTTTACTAAGCTGTATTTTGTCTTCGGGGGTAAAGCCAAACAGCACAAGACGGCTTCGCGTAAGGGTGTAATATTTTGTGTTCAACGGAGAACGCCAGTACTCCACAGTAATGTTTCGCGATGCTTCTTCGTGTACACCGGCTTCCTTGCGCATCACACTGTCGGTACCCGAAGACTGATCAAAATTGCGCAGTGGTACTACAGCCTGACCAATTATTTCATTTGTTCGCAGGTCAATGTCTTCATCGCCCGCCGGTCCGCCGCTTTCTGATCCGTCTGAAACGGCTGTAGAATCGGTTTCATTTATATTGGCAGCTGTATTGCCGGTTGAAGGGTTACGCTCGTTTTTGCGTGATGATTTTTCGCGATTGCCCGGTTTGGGTTTGTTTTTTTCGGCCGGCGCATCATCGTCTTTGCTGGTGAGCGATTTATAGAATTCCATTTTCTGCACATACTCATCGAGTTTAAGCAGAAAAAAACCGCCGCCCAGCACGAGGCCCAGCAAGAGCCCGAGGAAAAAGACCTGAAGTTTATCGCGTACAAGTGAGAGCCGGAGTCGTGACCAGGTTTTCATGCAGATGAGCTAATCGCATTCAAATATACGATATTATATACTGCCTAAAACTGACAGTGTGCTGACGTAGTGACAGCCCTCCTGTCGTTTGGGCGTATTCGCCCGCCAATTCTTGTTAAATCGGGGTGAATGATATACGAAAGGAATAAAAATTGAGGTTATTTTTTGAAATTTGAAAACGCAATCTTTTTCTTAAAACATCATTAACCTATGAACCGTAATTTGCTGCTTGCCTTCAGTTGCGCCGTTTTAGGTGGTGCGGCTGCACTCGGAATCAACCGGCTTCTTCCGCCGGCCGAAACCAATGCCTATAATTCGGCACCGCCGGCTACCCGCCTTGTTTCCTATTCCGGTGCTTCCGGTGTTGATTTTCGCGCGGCTGCCGAGCAAACCGTACATGCCGTGGTACACGTAAAAACAAAATTCACCACCCAGCAAACCTATATTGATCCCTTTCAGGGGCTGTTTTTCGGCAATGGCGGTATTCAAAGTGTGCCGCGTGAACAACAGGCCTCCGGATCGGGCGTAATCATTTCGGCCGACGGGTATATTGTAACCAACAACCACGTAATTGAGCAGGCCGAGGAAATTGAAGTCGTGCTGAACGACAAACGCACCTTTTCGGCCACGTTGGTGGGCACCGATCCTACTACCGACCTTGCCCTGCTGAAAATTGAGGAAAAAGGACTGCCGTTTGTGGCCTGGGGCAATTCAGACGATGTGAAGGTGGGCGAATGGGTGCTTGCGGTGGGCAATCCGTTTAACCTTACTTCAACCGTAACCGCCGGCATTGTAAGCGCCAAAGCCCGAAACATTAATATTATTGCCGGAAACGGCAGCGGAAACGGAGCGGTGGAATCTTTCATCCAGACCGATGCGGCCGTAAATCCCGGAAACAGCGGCGGGGCCCTTGTTGATGTGCAGGGCAATCTGGTGGGTATCAACACCGCCATAGCTTCCCAAACCGGCTCGTTTTCAGGCTACTCCTTTGCCATTCCGGTTAATCTGGTACGCAAAGTCGTAACTGACCTCACCGAATTCGGCACCGTGCAGCGCGGCTACCTCGGCGTAAATATCCGCGATGTGGATGCCGCCCTGGCCAAAGACAAAGGCCTTAAATCAATAAAAGGCGTATATGTAACCGGCCTTATCGACGGCAGCGCCGCCGCCGATGGCGGACTTGAACCCGGCGATGTGATTACCCGCGTGGGCGATATTAACGTAAACAATGTGCCTGAACTTCAGGAGCAGATCAACCGCTTCCGCCCCGGCGATAAAGTACCACTCACCTTTGAGCGGAATGGCAAACAGAAAACGGCGTCTGTTACACTCAAAAACAAAAACAACTCTACCCGCCTCATTACCAAAGACGATCCGGCCGCTGCCGTTGAATCGCTTGGCGGCACTTTCGAAACCATGGCCGGCGAAGACCTGAAACGCCTCGGCATTACCAACGGACTTAAAATTTCAAAGCTGGAAAACGGTAAACTGAAAAGTGCCGGCATCCGCGAGGGCTTCATTATTACGTCCATCGACAAAAAAGCGGTTGGCTCGCCGGAAGAACTCAAGCAGATACTCGAAAACAAAAAAGGCGGCGTTCTTATCGAAGGGGTTTATCCCAATGGCATGCGCGCCTATTATGCGTTCGGTATGTAACAAATTCAGGCATGCTGCGTTTTACTTAAAGAAATGCAGCATGCCCCTTTTAATTTGAGGATCATAACAAGTTATTAACATTGATCCGTACCTGTTTTATGTGTAACAGTGCTCATTTTTTATTTCACTTATCGTTTAAATACTGTGTTTTATCGTGCAAATTCCCATAATTATTGAACTTTAAAGGGGTTTCAACGTTTTGTTTCAAACTTTAGATAACCAATCGTTGCCTTTCCCGTTAAAAGGGTGTAATTTTGCCGCGTCTTTTCAGATAAGGCACCGGTAACTTTAATTTAATCGTTCCAAGGGGGGACATTATTCGTCTGACATGAGACAGTTAAAAATCACCAAGTCGATCACGAACCGTGAAAGTGCTTCGCTCGACAAATACCTTCAGGAAATTGGTCGTGAAGAGTTGATTACCGCTGAAGAGGAAGTGATGCTGGCCAAGCGAATCCGTGAGGGTGATGAAATTGCACTTGCCAAACTGGTGAAAGCAAACCTCCGCTTCGTAGTTTCCGTTTCCAAACAGTATCAAAACCAGGGTCTCAGCCTTCCTGACCTTATCAACGAAGGCAACCTCGGTCTGATCAAAGCCGCCCGCCGTTTCGACGAAACCCGCGGTTTCAAATTCATCTCTTACGCCGTTTGGTGGATTCGTCAGTCAATCCTGCAGGCTCTGGCCGAACAGTCACGTATTGTTCGCCTGCCGCTCAACCAGGTTGGCTCGCTCAACAAAATCAACAAAGCCTACTCACGCCTCGAACAGGAGTTTGAGCGCGAGCCTACCGCTGAGGAACTCTCGCAGGTGCTTGACCTTCCGGAAGATAAAGTAGCCGATACCATGCGCGTATCCGGCCGCCACGTATCCATGGATGCTCCCCTGCTCAACGGCGAAGACAACAGCCTGCTCGATGTACTGGTGAACCACGATTCGCCCCGCGCCGACCGCCTGCTGATGAACGAGTCGCTCCAGCGCGAAATTGAACGCTCGCTTTCTACACTCACCGAGCGCGAGCGCGATGTAATCAAGCTCTTCTTCGGCATTGGCTGCCAGCACGGACTTACGCTCGAAGAAATCGGCGCTAAATTCGATCTTACCCGCGAACGTGTCCGCCAGATCAAGGAAAAAGCTATCCGCCGCCTGCGTCACAGCAGCCGAAGCAAACTCCTTAAGGCTTATCTCGGCTAAGCATGACACCACTCAGAATCCCAATCTCTTCGTTGGACTTGATTCGGAAATGCTCATTTACACCAGTAAACTCCGCTTTCCGAATACAGCGTCCGCCTCAATCTTGAGATTCTGAGCGATGTCATACAATGCACACATAGAAATCCAAACAGCCGCAATGAACCGGTAAGGCCATGCCCGCCCGCGCTTCATTGCGGCTGTTTCTTTTTACAATAACCAACAACTACCAAACAGACCTTTAACTCAATGACACTCGACACGATGGAGCCAATCAAAGGCACTGCTGCGAAATCGTATGAAGCCGAACTTAACGAATGGATCGGTCAGGAACGCGCCGCGCTCGAACTCATCAGCCACATCGGTACACTCTGGTATGACAAATCGGTAGAGCTTATCATCTTCCGCAACCAGCTGATCGACCGCAGCGCCAGCGAAATCATGAACCTCCACCAGTATGCCAAAGACATTGTGAAACGCCCCATCAGCGTAAAAGATACCGCTGCACTGGCCCTCGCGCTCACTAAAATGGATCTGGCTCCTTCGCGTATGGACATTGGCCGCCTTTGCGCCGAGTGGACGGAAGAACGTGAGCAACACAGCGACATGACCGCGTTCCTCACCGCCAAACTGGGCGGACTCATGGGCGCAGAGAGCCATAAACTTACTCCTAAAGATGTCATTCTGTTTGGCTTTGGCCGCATTGGCCGCCTTGCCGCCCGCGAACTTATAGCACAGGCCGGAAAAGGCGAACAGCTCCGCCTGCGCGCCATCGTAACACGTGGCAACTCGGCCGAAGAAATTGTAAAACGCGCCGACCTGCTCCGCAACGACTCGGTTCACGGCCCGTTCCCCGGCACCATCATCGAAGACCTTGATAACAAAGCCCTCATCGTGAACGGCCACACCGTTTACATGATACACGCCAACAACCCGGAAGATGTGGACTACACCGCTTTCGGCATCAACGACGCACTGCTCATCGACAACACCGGCGTGTTCCGCGATAAAGCGGCCCTGAGCCGTCACCTGCAGGCCAAAGGCGTAGCTAAAGTGCTCCTCACCGCGCCCGCCAAAGACATCCCGAACGTGGTACACGGCGTAAACCAGCATACGGTTGACACCAAAACCGACAGCATTTTCTCGGCCGCTTCCTGCACCACCAACGCCATTATGCCCATTCTCTACGTAGTAGAAAAAGAGCTTGGCGTGGTAAAAGGTCACATCGAAACCGTGCACTCCTACACCAACGACCAGAACCTGCTCGATAATTACCACAAGAAATACCGTCGTGGCCGCTCAGCCGCACTCAACATGGTAATTACCGAAACCGGTGCCGAAAGTGCACTCAAAAAAGTACTGCCCCAGCTTTCGGGCAAGTTCACCGCCAACTCGGTGCGTGTACCTACCCCCAACGTGTCGCTGGCCATCCTCAACATTGAGGTGAAAAAAGAAGTGAGCAAGGACGATGTAAACAACATCGTTCGCCAGTATGCCCTCAAAGGCGATCTGGTGGAGCAGATTCAGTATGCCTTCTCCAATGAACTCGTGTCGAGCGATGTAATCGGCAACCCCTGCCCTTCCGTATTCGACAGCCAGGCCACCATCGTTTCGGCCGATAAAAAGAGCATCGTGCTGTATGTGTGGTATGATAACGAGTACGGCTATACCCGTCAGGTAATCCGCTTTGCGAAGCAGCTTGCCGAAGTGCGCCGCGCTACGTATTATTAATCGGTTGGTAGTAAATAAATTCAAAACGCCTGTTGCTTTTGCAGCGGGCGTTTTTTATTAGAACTCATCTCGAAAAACAATTTTGAGATGAGTCCAAAATAATTCACCACTTCCGGCGCAGTCAAAAGATCTTGTGAATGAAACGCCGGCATAAACAAAGCTTCATTCCACTTGTTCCATGATGAAGTTTTACCTTTGTAAACGATGAAAAACTTCAACATCCCGGAATTTTACCGCAGTCCGGTTATCGACCGGGTAAAAGCCCTGCGCAATACCCGCGATCCGCGCCGCAAAGACAATACGCCCGGCATACTCGATTTTGGTTCGGTGCAGATTGCCATTGCGCGGCATTTCGGTTTTTGCTACGGGGTGAAAAATGCGGTGGAAATTGCTTTCCGGGCGGTTGACGAAAATCCGGGCAAGCGCGTGTTTCTGCTCAGCGAAATGATTCATAACCCCGAAGTAAACCGCGACCTGGTGAGCCGTGGCGTGAATTTTCTGATGAGCACCGACGGAAAAGAGCTTGTGCCTTTTTCCGGACTCACGCCAAACGATGTGGTGGTGATTCCGGCTTTCGGCACCACGCTGCACATTGAAGAACGCCTGCGCGAAATTGGCATTGCACCTGAGAAATACGATACCACCTGTCCGTTTGTGGAGAAAGTATGGAAACGCTCGTCGGAACTTGGCGGCTCGTCGTACACCAACATCATACACGGCAAGCCCGGCCACGAAGAAACCCGCGCCACTTTTTCGCGCGCAGCTTCGCACGGACCGGCCATTGTGGTAAAAGACATACACGAAGCGCAAAAGCTGGGCGCATTTATTCTCGGCCAGCTTACACGCGCCGAATTCGATGCGCTTTTTGGCAACCGCGTAAGCGAGGGCTTCAATCCCGATACCGATTTGCAGCGCGTGGGCGTAATCAACCAAACCACCATGCTGGCCACCGATACGCAGGAAATTGCCGACTACTTCAAACAAATTATGACGCAGCGTTTCGGGCAGGCCGACGAGAAGCAGCATTTTGCCGATACGCGCGACACACTCTGCTACGCCACCAACGAAAATCAGGATGCCACCTACGGCCTGCTGAACTGGAATGCCGACGTGGCACTGGTGATTGGCGGCTACAACAGCTCGAATACCTCGCACCTGGTGGAACTCTGCGAGCGCAGGTTTGCCACGTATTTCATCAAAGACGAAACGGAAATACAAAGCGCAGCCGCCATCGCCCACTTCGACCTGCACACGCACAGCATGCGCCACACCGAAAACTGGCTGCCGCAGGGAAATCCGGCCCGCATCATCATTACCAGCGGTGCCTCCTGCCCCGACAGTATTGTGGAGCGGGTAATGAATAAAGTGCTCAGCTACTACGCCACCACCCGCACAGCCGAAGAAGCTCTGCAACTGCTCGAAACGGCGTTGTAATTCTTTCACCCTTTTTTGCACTTCTTGGCTTTTGTGGTTTTGACAAGGCTGCTATCTTGTCCGCATGAAAAAGGGATTCTGGTTTTTGCTGCTTTCGCTTACGGCACTCGGACTGTTTGCATTTCAACTCCAACGCAGCATTCAGGTAAGCAGCATTGAAAAAAAAGCCGCTGTCACCGACAGCAATTACCACAACGGCGATCTTATTTTTCAAAGTTCAAATTCAGGGCAAAGCGCGGCGATTCAGCTGGCCACGCATTCCATTTATACGCATTGCGGCATTTTGTTTCAGGAAAACGGCAAGTGGATGGTGTATGAAGCTGTACAGCCCGTGCGCAAAATACCGGTTGAGCAATGGACCGCCAACGGACAAAACGGCTTTTACATCGTGCGCCGCCTCAAAAATGCCGATTCGTTGCTTACCGATACAAACGTAAAAGCCATGAAAGCCGCCGCCACCCAACGCCTCGGCCGCGATTACGATATTTATTTCAGCTGGGACGAAGAGCGCATGTATTGCTCCGAATTAGTGTGGAAAGTGTATCAGGAAGGTGCAAACGTGGAAGTGGGCACACGCAAACGCATGAAGGATTATGACCTTACTTCGCCCGTAGTGAAGAAAATTATGCGGCAGCGCTACGGCAACAAACCGCCGCTGAATGAGTACATGATTTCGCCGCAGGATGTGTTTGAGAGTGAATTGCTGGTGACGGTGAAAGAAGTGGGGAAGTTGTAACCGTCAAAGTCCGTTTGAACTGACAGCTTATTCCTCTTACTATTGAATTATTTCTTGATTTTCGAAATGGTTTTGCCTGCGGATTTTGAAGGCTTATCCATATCTTTTATAGAAAAATTAATGGCTTCCATAATAAGGGCCTTTACTTTTTCATTCCTGTAATCACCTTTTTTTTTCACATCAATATGCCGGATTAAATTACCCGTTCCGGTAAGTAATTTATGAGGGTCCTTCAGTAAAGTTCCTTTGTTGAATCCGAGATTGAGGTGGTTGGTGTAAATCGGCAGCATGCAAAACGCATCCGAGAGTTTTTCTGAAACAGAAAAAACAGCAGTGAGCGCATGGGTATGATAAAGAAGCTCATTGCTTTCGGGATGCAATTCTAAAATGTACTGTCTTAGATCGCAGAACAGATCAATAAGCGACTCATCCTTTTGTTTGAGCAGGTGCTGAAAATCGGGGTGGATTTCTCTGCTGCTTTTCATCGTACAGGCTTTTCATATTGCATTGCACATACAAGATTTCCTTCTGTATCCAAAAACTTAACAATCCAGCCTACATAAGGTATTGCGGTTTTGGGCATCACTATTTGTCCCCCGCAACCAATCACCTTTTCAATAATTTCATCCATATTTTCCACCGCGATGGTACATTCAAAGCCAATTACTTTTTCCTGCACGGGTGAATATGTTCTGGCTTGAAGTGCTCCGATCAATTCGCCATGTGCTGATTTATCGGCTTTGATTTGCAGAAAATCACGCTGTCCGTATGAATTAAAGCCCCAGTCAAAGACGCCTTCATAGAACGATCTGGCCCGTTCAATATCATCGATATGTATGGCAAAATGAGCTAATTTGTTTGACATGTGAATGACGTATTGAGTGTATAAAGATTGTCCGATCTAGGAATTTCCATCAGGCAAACCCGATGGAATCAAAACGGATACAAGTAAATATAGAAAATTGAACCTATGCAGAATAAATAAAATCTTTCGGGATGAACAGAGATCATAATCCCGAATAGTATCTCCGGGCGTATGATTGAAACAACAAGCGCTATTTGTATCTGAAATAATATATCTGGTTACCGGTAAGGCCGCACCTGCTTAAAATACAACACCTCGCCATCAAACTTAAATTCAATATCCCACACCGCATTTTTGTCGGTGTAAAACTCCTGCACGGCTGCCACGCTTTGCCGGAGTTTCAGTAACTGCGCATAGCTGAGCAGCGGGCCTTGCGGATGCAGGCTGCTGAAGCAAATGTATTTTGCGCTTACTTTATCGCTGAGCGGATTCATGTATTTGTTTTCGACAAGGATGAACTGCTCACATTGCACACTGTCGGGCGGGCTTACGGTAGATACATCGCCGAGTTGTGCGTTTACAACTATGCCGGGATAATCTTTGCGGTATATGTTTTTGGTGATGATGACACCGTTTACTTCTTCATCGGGAAAATTGCGGTGTGCAAGAATGCTCATGGCGGCGGTGCTTTCGTCGATACCGGCGAAGCGGCGTTCCTGATAGGCGCGGTAGTTGTACATTCCGGCCCACACTTTCAGGATGGCTTTATCAAGCGGCTTTTTTGCGTTGCCGGGCTGGCCGGTTTTGCTTTCGTAGAGGCCGGCACCGCTGAAACTGGCAAGATCTTCGGCATTGCTGCTGCTGCGGAAACGGTAGCTGCTGCCGCAATTGTTTTTACGTATTTGCAGTTCCACATCGCGCAGCAAGGCAGGCGAAACGGGAGTGCGTAAAATGGCTTCGCGGATTTGCCTGAGCAGCTCATTCATTTTTTCGGTTTCGTTGAGCGGACAGGCTTCAAGTTGGATCAGCAGAGGTGCTACGTTGGCGTTTTGCAGATGCTGGCGGTAGAAGTAAAACGGAATTACAAACGCGCCCTGCGGAATCTGAAACAGGCCTTTGTGCGTTTCTGCGATGCGCTGCAAATCGCTGAGTCCTTTTGCTTTGGTGCCGATATCAGCATTACTCAGGCTGCTGCACTGTGCAAGCGGAATGAGTTTTTGCAGCGAAGTGTGAAGAGGCAAAGCTATTTTCTTTGGCAGTGTGCCTAATGTGTTGCCGGGCAAAGCAGGCGTAATCCAGAGCGAATCAGGCGTAACGTTAAGCTGCACATACTGCCCGTTAAGTTTTTCAAAACGCGCATCGCTGAACACATTCTGCAAATAAGCTGAAGGCATATTCTTATTGTGACTCAGCACCTGAATATGACTGAGCGGCGTTTGAAAACAATCGCTGACTACCGCTTTGCACAACGGAATTTCAGCTGGTGAACCTTTTACCACCAGAATATCATCGGGCAACACAGAAAGGAATTGCGCCTTCAGATCGTTGCAAAGCACAAGCCGCCCGGTACAACTGCCCGGCTGAATAAGCTGGTAGCTGAGTCCGGCATTGAGCGCATTGGGCGTAAGCGTGCGTATAGAAGGATGGGATGAAAAATAGCTGTGCGTAGTGTTGCTGTTAAGCAGTAAATAAAGATTATCCGCAAACAATTTACTCGCACTCACCTTGCGGTACATCTCCGCAATCTGCACACTGTCTATTTCATCGGTACTGCTGAACTCAAGCACATACTGATTGGTGCGGCGCAAATAGTTGATGTTGGCCAGATAATAATTACGCGCACTCCCATAGTTTTCGACATTGAAAATAGCCAGCCCGAGATTATAGCCAAGCACCTTGCTGCAAAAATCGAAATGCAGCCGGTACATGTGCGAATTGATGAAGTAAATTTCCTTACGCTTCAGATCATACACTGCTTTCACACTCGTCACCGCTGGATAAGCCTCATCAAGCGGCGCACCTTCGAAAGCAGCAAACTCCTCGTGCGAATCAATTGCATTCAGGTAAGCCGTTTTATTCGCGGCCACTGCCGAAGTACCTTTGAAATGAAGGTATAGCTGCACACCCGCAAACAAAGCAGAGAGCGAAATAAACAGCGTAATGATCCATTTCAGTGTACTCATTTGCGTTTACGGATAATGACGAACACAAAAAACAAAATCATCGGAATAAGCAAAAATCCATACAATGGTCTGTTCACTCCCATCATTAACGGCACAATAAACATGGGTGAATAAAGTACAATTGCAGTAGTACGAAGCCATTGCTTTTGTACAAAAAAGGAAATTATTCCCAGTACATGAGCTAAAATGAACCATATTAATAGTACAAATAGTCCAATTATAATTGCATCGGGGATAAGTCCGCCTTTAGGAAAGCCGGCAAAACAAGGCATTGCCGAAATCAGCAGCAAAAGTAATGTAAGCCTGATTTTTGTTGACATGCTTATTGAGTTAAGTAGCTTATTTCTTTTGCCTGATTATTAAGAACACAAAAAACAGAATGGGCGGAATTGCCAGTAAAGCCAACGGAAGATAAAGAAATCCCAACAGCAGCGGAACAAGCAACACTGGCCCGTAAAGTAAACCGGCAATTACTCTCACCCACAGCGTACGTGTAATAAAGCCAATTATGCCCAGCACGTGCGCCAGAATAAACCAGATTAATGCTCCCCAGAGCAACTCGTCGGGTATCAGATCGCCTTTTATTCCTCCGGCAAAACAGGGAATGGTAATACCAACAAGTAAAAAAAGCGTAAGGGTTAGTTTCTTTGTCATAACGGGGTTTTGAGCAAAGATGAAACTGTTTCGGCAAACGGGTATTAATTGGGGTGATAAATTTTGTTAAGTATGCTTTGACATGCTTAACAATGTTGTCCGCTTAACTGCAAAAAAAGCGGCATTCCCCTTACGAAAAATGCCGCCTGAATTATCTCAAAAAAACTTACCACTTCTTCTTTTTGGCACCGCCGGCCGATTTTTTGCCGCCGTGCGTTATTCGATTCAATAAGTGTTCGTATCAGGAGCAGCATTTAAAAAAGGCGGCAAGTTCAAATCATAAACTCAATTCAAGTTTATTTTTCACAAAACGGGCTTCTTTTTTCCTGATTTCGATGTTGTTTTCAAGCTCGTATTCTTGTTCCATACGAATAAGTTTGAACCAAAATAATGCAGGAAAAATATTATTGGAATGAATCTCAAGCCGGATAATAAACCGATCATTGGGCTTAACACGTCCATTGATAATCTGACTCAACTTTGTTTCATGGATATGTATTTCCTGCGCGAATTCTTTTTTCTTTTTATCAATGGTTTTCAAATACTCATTGAGAAAAAAAGTAAACGCTTTATCAGGAGTAAACTCATGCCCGTTAATATAATCTTCAATATGGTAGCGCAATTGCAGCAAACGGGATATCAAACGTTGATTATCGTTTGATTCAATCATTTTCTTTTTTCGAAACGCAAGAAATTCCTTCTCTGCACTTTCTTTTTGCGCTTTGGTTAGTTCGGAAGGTAATATGTAAGCTTCGGCAATTGCTGAAGCTGTATGCTTACCTGTATTACTTTTTTGTTTCATCATTTCTCAACTTTTTTTCGACCAACGAATCTACTTCGTGTGTTGCAAAAATTAATCTGTATCAATATTTATCGAAAAAGCATGCTACTCATCATCAAAATATTCATTTTCTCCCTGAACAATATCTTCCATTTCCAGGTATTCATAAATCAGTGAAATTGCTTCGTCCTGTTCTATTGCACATACCTGACTTTTTCCAATCTGTATCATTCTGTATTTCGTTACATAATGCCGAATCAGTCTTGTTTTTGCAACCAGTTTAACCCATCCGTCAAATCCCCGTTTGATTGACAACCTACAGGCCCAGGCAATTAAACAACCAGCAATTCCATCTATTTTTTTTTCTGCCCCTACGTTCGGTTTCCCGGTTTCAAGTAATCGAATTTGAACTGCAAAGGATTCTGGAGAATTTACAACAGACATTAACCCCAGAATTTCTGCAGTATCTGTTCTGGACAGTTTATAAATTTCATATTTTGCTTCTTCTCTCCATTTAAATTCAAACGCTCTATTTCCTCTCAGCTCTTTAAGTTCTTTAGCACTTAATAATGTGATTTCTCCCGGAATAAATTCATTGGTTGCTAAATCTATTAATCGCATCGCCGCCTAAAATTACCCCACTAATTTACTAAATTAATAAACCTTATTTACAAAATAAATAAAAAATAAAACATATCATTATCAACCACTTACCTCAAAACGACCTGAATAAAAACAAAAAAAGCGGCATTCCTCTTACGAAAAATGCCGCCTGAATTATCTCAAAAAAAACTTACCACTTCTTTTTTTTGGCACCGCCGGCCGACTTTTTGCCGCCGTGCGTTTTGCCTCCGTCCATCAGCTTGCGCCAGTCGCCGCTGTCGCCTTCTTCTTTGCTTTTGCCGGCGCCGAAGCCTTTTCCTACGGGTTTGCTGTCTTTTTTATCGCCCCAGCTTTTGCCCCAGCTTTTCTCGGTTTTGCCCGAGCCTGTTTTGCTGAAACCACTGCTGCTGCCACCGCTCTTGCGATCGCCGAAACGGCTGCTGCGGTCGTCGTCGCGGCTTTTGCCGTAGGCCGATTTACGCTCGGTACCGAAGTCTTTGCGTGGCGGACGTTCGCTGCCGAAGTCTTTGCGGCGGGGTTTGCGTTCGCCACCGTCGTCGTCGCTGCCACCGTCGAAGCTGCGGTCTTCTTTATTTTCGGCTACGTTTACACGCACCTTTCGGCCGCGGTAGGCGTAACGGTCAAACGCCTTCACCACCGAATCAGGGTCGAGGGCAATGGTTTGCACGAACGAGAAATTATGTTTGAGTTCGATGCGGCCGATGTGATCGCGGCCCACATTGAGCTGATCACAAAGGATGCGCAGGAATTCGCCGGGATCAATGCCATCCATGCGGCCGAGGCTGAAGAAGAACGTGTGGCGGGCACCGTCCATCTCGCGGCGCGGCTCGCGCTCCATACGTTCGCCACGTTCGCCTTTCTGGCCACGCACGGGTGCGTTGAGGTCGGGCGCTTTGGCGTAGTCTGTAAGCAGACGGCTGAACTGCATGCCCACAATGCGCGACACAAGTTCTTCGCGGCTCAGGCCTTCAAGCTCTTCGAGCACCACAGGCAAATGTTCGCCAATGAGGCTTTCGTCCACTTCCGCATCGCGGAGTTTGGCGGCAAATGCCTTAAGTTGGGCCGCAGCCACATCGGCAGCTGTAGGCACGGGCATGTGCGGAATGGGTTTGCCCATAAGGCGCTCCAGCTGACGCAGTTTGCCGGTTTCCTTCATGTTGAGCAGCACAATGGACGAGCCGCTGCGGCCCGCGCGGCCTGTGCGGCCCGAACGGTGTGTATAGCTCTCCACCTCATCAGGCAACTGATAGTGGAATACGTGCGTAATTTCATCCACGTCGATGCCGCGTGCAGCCACGTCGGTAGCCACCAGCAGCTGCAGCGCACGGCCGCGGAAACGTTTCATTACATGGTCGCGCTGGGCCTGCGAAAGATCACCGTGCAGCGAGTCGGCCGTGTAGCCGTCGCGGATCAGGTGATCGGCCACTTCCTGTGTTTCCATACGTGTGCGGCAAAACACAATGCCATACACACCCGGATTGGCATCCACCAGACGACGAAGCGCCAGGTAACGGTCGCGGGCATGTACCACGCAATGGAAGTGACTGATCAGTCCATCGCCTTTTTGTACACCCTGCACTTTTACCGTTTGCGGATTTGTCATATACCGGCCCACAATGCGCGACACGCCCGCAGGCATGGTGGCAGAGAAAAGCCAGGTACGTTTTTCGGCCGGTGTTTCGGCCAGAATGGTGTCGAGATCATCGCGGAAGCCCATGTCGAGCATCTCGTCGGCCTCGTCGAGCACGGCAAAACGTACATCGCCCAGCTTAAGCGCACCGCGCTCAATAAGATCGAGCACGCGGCCGGGAGTGCCTACAATAATGTGTGTGCCATAGCGGAGTTCCTTAATCTGCACACTGATGCTTGAGCCGCCATATACAGGCGTAATGCGCAAACCGTCGAGATTTACCGCAAACTTTTTAAGGTCTTCGGTAATCTGCAAACAGAGTTCGCGTGTGGGGCAAAGCACAATGGCTTGCGGCACACGGTCGGCAAGATCAATATGGTGAAGAAGAGGAAGACCGAAAGCGGCGGTTTTACCTGTTCCTGTGCGTGCCAGTCCGATAAAGTCGGATTCTGCAGCAAGGAGGAGCGGAATAGCCTGCTCCTGAATGGGGGTGGGCTGTGTAAAACCGAGTTCGGCTACAGCAGCGGCGAGTTCGGGCTTAAGGCCCAGCTCTGAAAATAATGACATTAGAACGTGAATCAGGGCGCAAAGGTACGCTTTTTAATCTGATATTCTGCATGTTATCCGTATCATCGGGCAAACTTCCGACCAATTGCGGGTTTTACCGGTTGAATGGTTTCTGGTTAAATCAGCGTGTGTCAATGCATTCGGCCATGTCGAACACTTATCTTTGCGGCATGAAAATATTTTTTGCTGCTGCTGTTTTTTTGCTGCTTCACGCCTGCGCTTCTCCTTCCTCCCCTCCAAACCAAGATCGCGATTCAACACCCGTTGCGCCGGCTGCACCTGCTGTTAAAACAGTCACTATTGCCAATACAGGACTTAGTATTGATATTCCTTCCGACATGGAACTAAGCATTGCTCAGGATACCGCGTATGTATTTGCCAATATTTTCCCCAAAGACAAAAACCAGCATGATATTCTGGAAGTTTCACTCTATCTGGGACCAGCACCCAACCGCGATGTTCCAACGCAGAAACATACACGCAGCGAGTTGCAGGGATCATTACTTGGGCGCACGGTAAACTGGGTTACCTACTCTACTACGAACTGGCAGCATCAGGAAGTAATTATTGATTACGATACCAAAAAGAAGCAATACCTGCACGTATGGTGTAATGGCCGTAATGCCGATGAACTTACGCGCGCAATGAATGTTATAAAAACACTGCGCGAAGAACCTGCCAAGTAATATGAGCCACACCGAACGTAACCGCCTTCTGCTGTTTACAGCCCTTCTTCTTATCCAGCCCTTGCTGGGCATGTTGTTCAGCCCCGAAGCATTTGATGGATTTGCAGCGCGCATGCAGGTATATGCACACCTTACCATTAAACCATTGCCCAGCGACATGCCGCTGAGTTCGGCGATGGGGCCGGTACTGGCTTTGCTGGTGCTGCTCTGCGGTGTGGCCGGCATTGTACAGTTGCTGTGGCGCGGTAAAACACCCTTACTGCGCGCACTCTATATATTTACGTTCATCTGGATTTTGCTGCGTGGCGGGCTGTATCTCATTATTCTCCCCGGCAGCGATGCACGTTTGCCGCTGCTTGCGGGGCTGGCTGCACTAACTGTGTGGGGATGGCTGAGTATGAAAGCCGGTAATCCGATGTTTCGCAGCAAACGCGGGGCGTAAATTACTCCTGCACTTCCAGCTTCATATCTTTCATCAGCTTCAATACAAAATCAAGCTGCTGTTCGCGGTTCAGCTCGCTGTTGTCGAGCACAACTGCATCGGGCGCCTGTGTAAGGGGATTTTCCTTGCGGTGCGAATCCTCATAATCGCGCATAAGCAGGTTCTGGCGCACATCGTCTAAACTTACCGGCTGGCCTTTGGCGCGCAGCTCGTCCACACGGCGCTGCACACGTACATCCACATCGGCTGTCATAAACAGTTTCAGTTCGGCATCCGGGAACACGTTGGTGCCAATATCGCGACCGTCCATCACCACACCTTTATCAGCGCCCATACTGCGTTGCAGGGCAACCATGCGGCGGCGCACTTCTTTAATTTTCGAAACGGGGCTCACCAGATTCGATACTTCGAGGGTACGGATCTGTTTCTCCACGTTTTCGCCATTGAGAAAAGTATCCGATGAGCGTGAAGCCGGGTTAAACTGAAACGTGAGGTGGATATGATCGAGCGAGCGCACAATTTCGTCTTCTACAAAAGCGCCGTCTTTAATAATACCGTGTTGAAGGCAGTAAAGAGTCACTGCGCGGTACATGGCACCCGAATCCACATAATTATAGCCTAAACGGGCAGCAAGCGCACGGGCTACTGTGCTTTTTCCGCACGATGAAAATCCGTCTATGGCTATGGTAATACGTTTCATGAATTCCGGTGCTGCAAGTTTACCAATTCCGGGGCGGTTTGCAAAGCAAGTTTAATTATGTTCGTTTGTGAATTTGTGTTATACTAGGCATCATATTATCCAATCAGCCATAAAATGAGTCACAGTAACCAATTTGGAGCACGCACATCGGCAACGCCGTATATCCTTACCGAAAACACCATGCCCGGCATTGTGTCGTTGTTATTTTACAAAACATCAACCGGCAAGGCATTGTCAAACCTGGCTGAAACGCTGCTGTTGGGGCCCTCGCCGCTGAGCAGTGCCGACCGTGAGTTTATTGCCTCGTATGTTTCCTGGCTCAACCGCTGCGATTTTTGTCATACCTCGCATTCTGCTGCAGCTGTTTGTCACAGCGCCGAAAACAGTACACATATTGAAGCCTACAAAAAAGATCCGGAGCAGATGCAGATCAGCACCAAGCTCAAAGCCTTGCTCAAAATTGCGGCACAGGTGCAACAAAGCGGGCGAAACGTAGAACCCGAACACATTGAAAACGCCCGTAAAGCCGGTGCAACCGATGAAGAGCTGCACGATACCGTACTCATTGCCGCCGCCTTTTGTATGTATAACCGTTATGTGGACGGACTAAACACACCACTGCCCGAAAGCCGCGACGAGTACAAGGAAATGGGCGAACGCATGCGAAAAGGATATAAACTGCCGCCATTTTTTATCCGCTGGTTTATCCGCCGCAGTGAGCGTAAAAAAGCCCTGGCACTGAGTCGAACATAAAAAACGAGGGAAGCCCGAAAGCTTCCCTCTTCTGTTGTTGCATACAAACAGAATCAACTAATCTACCTTAAAAAAATGCGTATGTTTTTCAGCTGCTCCTGCAGCATATAGATTTTACATCCCACGCAAAAACCCGCCACCGATTCGAGTACGGCACAGGCCACCAGCATACCGCCGGTTAATGCAGTGAGAAAAAAATAATCGGAAAAAAGCAGTACACCGATAACCATACTGAATAACATGCCCAAACCAGCCGCAAAGCGTTTCGGACCAGCATTTACCGGCACCGGCTGCTGACCGAGTGCATTGGAAATTTTTAAAGACAGAAAACGGAGCAGGCTGTACTGCGGGAAAGAAAATGCACGTACTGCAAAATCAAACGCCAGAAAAAACATTATCCACGGTTCAACAATAAATAACGACACGGCGGTAAGTGATACCACAAACGCGGCAATTATTCGCAACACGCGCTCATTTACGGTATCTGAATGTACAGGGCAATATTGGGCTGAAGAATCCATGGGTTTGATTTAACGAATGCAAATATATATAATTCCTATTATTATTATAGGATTATTAGAAATACAAAGATAACTAACTGGAAATGAATAAATAAAAGTGTCGAAAGCAAAAAAAGCGCACTTCCATAATGGAAGTGCGCTTTACTCAATGAAGGAAAATTACTGGCGGATAATCAGCATTTTCCGTGTGGCAATAATTTTACCGTCAATTACCAGTGAGTAGAAGTACACGCCTGAAGGCAATGTACCGCTGCTGAACTGTACTTTGTTGAAGCCTGTTTGCATGGAAATATTCTCCACTTCATCACCAACGGCATTCATCACTTTCAGTTGTGCGGAGCTGGCGTTATCGGCCACTTTGCAGTTAATAACTGTCATGTCTGAATACGGGTTGGGCATATTATCGAGGAGGATGCTTTCGAGCGGGCCGGCTGAGGGGAAGAGGCGTGCTTCTTCGTTAATCGGCTCCACATGGCGCTCGTAGGCTTTGCCTTTTACGAGATGCAGAATGAGTTGTGCCGAGAGTTGCTGGTAGCAGTTTACCGAAGCCACTTCTTCGAGCACCGAGAGCTGTGCGTCAGTAGCAAGGAACCAGTTACCGCCATTTTGCTTCACCGCCGACACAACCTCGTAATAACGCTGTCCGGCCGGTTCGGGATAGTTTGAAATTTTACGGGCAGCATCGTTGTAGCGGCCCAGTGCCAGACAGGCTTCAATGGCCAGTGCCTGATCTTCGAGTGTTTCGCTGGCTTCCCAGAGCGGAAGCTGCAGCAGCAGACCGGCTGCGGGATCAGTAAGTGCTTTTTCGATGTCGCCCGGAGGCGGGCAGCTTCCGGCCACACCGCATGAGGCCATGGCAATGGTTGACGAGTAGTTGGTGGGCACACTTCCGCTGCCGGCATAATATGCAAAACTGTTTATTGGCGAATAAATATGCCCGAATGCGCCCACCGGTGCGGCAAACGTATTTTTCACAGGTGCAGTACAGCCCGCACCCTGATCGGCAATGCTGCCCGATACAGTAGGACATACCACTATCTGATAGGTGGCCACCGTGTTAAAGGTATTGCACTTTATTTGCAAGCCCGACGCCGCCGAACCATTATTGCCCTGCGCCTGCACGCACACGTACATATTGCCGATTGTGTTGTAGCTGATTTCGTTTGAAACCGAGTTCAGGCAGTTGTCGGCAATTACACCATACGTATTTTGCGGTGTGGCCGAAATGCCGGTAGCACTGTTTTGCGAAACTAAAAACGAAGTGGCATTGTTCATGCGGATGCCCCAGGTCGCATCACTAAAATTGGTAGTGGCTGCATTAGGCAGCTGATCTATCGTATTTCCGTTTACCGCCGAACCGCTTGAGTAGTTGTATGTCACACTACGCTGTACGTTCCGGAAAAGTGAATTGTACACGTAAGCCGCCTTGGTTACACCTGAAGTGAAATCGGCCTGTACGCCTTTGGTAAGGCCTTCAAATTCACTGCTTGCAATAACAGACGGGGGGAAAGAGAAATTGAACTGATCGTTCACAGTAAAAATGGCATCGAAACCCGTTACTCCTGTCCCCCGGTTATTGATGGAGTAAGAAGCCGTTGCGGTGTTTCTGAATTTACATCCCTGCACATTCACTCCTTTTAAATCCAGCATCGAAATGTGTGTGGTGGGAAGCACAGCAGCATCATTTAAAATACGGTTGGTTTCAAATACCGTATTCTTGAAATACGAATAGTTATTCGGCTCCGGCGATCCGGGCGCATGATAGGTAAGCATTTGTACCGAACGCCTGTTGTTGTAGAAAAATGCGTTTATAGTTTGTACAATGCCGCCTGTAAATGCCCAGTCCCAGCTTGTATTGGCATTTTTAATGGTAGTAATGGCTTCGTACGCATTTTCGATGGTGCCGTTGTTTACTACTACTTTACCTTGCGCTCCGGCTGTGTTTTGAGCGGCAGTGCTTGTTCCCCACACTTCAATTCCATACCACATATCGCCGCAGGCGTTGGTAATTTTGCCACCGGAATTTACATTCAGTGTGGCACCACGCTCAACGATGATACGCTTGTTTTTACTCATGTAAAGCGTTCCTGTAACGGTAAGCGTGGCACCGGGCTTCACGGTTATGTCGGTACCAATATACTTGTGCCCTGTCCAGGTGGTGGTTGCAGTTACATCGTATGAATTAATAGCCGGCAGCGGCGATTCCCAGATACCTCGTCCGTTGGTGGATACCCGAATCATGTTCTTACAGTTCTGAATTTCCAGATTGGTTACCATAACCACCGGAAGCTGATTACTGAAACATTCCCAAAGTGCCGTTGTGGCATTATAGCGGTAAACACCAAAATCGGTCCCGATATACACTTCATCATTCGAACCATTCCGGTAAACCATCGAAATTACCGGACATGCAGGAAGTGAGTTATTGGTAATATCAGTCCAGTTTACACCACCGTTTACCGAACGCAGTACACGGTTTACACCGGCATACAAACCAGGAGCCGTGCTGCTTTGCGCCCAGTAGCCATTCATTCCCACATACACTTCATCGGCATTAAATGCATCGGTAGTAATACTTGTAACCGCCGACCAGCTCAGCACCGACATGGCCGTTGCGCCTACATCAGTCCACGTAGTTCCGCCATCAACCGATTTGTAAAAACGTCCGGCAGTACTTGAACCATTCCATGTGGGGCCTCCTCTTGATACATAAATTGTATTTGAGTTTGCCGTAGCCACATGTATGGCATTGATGGCATCGCCGTTTGCGGGAAATCCGGTGAGGATTGTCCATGTAGTGCCAAAATCAGTAGAGCGTGCAAGCACACAATTTGCCGGAGAAGTTTGGCTGAATGCGGCATAAATTGTGGCCGGCGCATTGGGATCGCTCACCACCGGCAAATTCCCGTTTGTAGTGCCCGAAGGAGCCGGACGGCTGCTGTAACAACCTGCCCCCGTATTGGTTGCACCACCTACGGAGCCGGCATTTGAGCAACCGTAGTAATTATTGGTCAGCGGATTAATTGTTCCCTGCCAACCGTCGTAATTCGATTTCTGCCGCCACACGTTCGAGGCCCATTCAAAAGTGCCGTTATCCTGTGTACCACCCACAAGTAAACCGTAGTTTGATTCAGATCCGCTGAAATCATAAAACTGATTGATGG
This sequence comes from Bacteroidota bacterium, assembly GCA_020402865.1. Classification (NCBI taxonomy): domain Bacteria; kingdom Pseudomonadati; phylum Bacteroidota; species Bacteroidota bacterium. Next base: position 114,700 of record JADBYT010000011.1, read on the forward strand.
CTAATCCGGCACCATTCATATTCACCCAGTTGGCAGAAGTGTAGTTGTGAAGCGTGGTGGGGCTGCATACGGATTTGCCCACACCTCCGTCGCTTCCGATTATTACCACGTCATTTCCTGCGCTGGTGCTTACTACCATGTGGCGGATATCGGCGTGTGTGTTTGAATTGGGCAGACATGCCGAGGTAGCCCAGTATTGCGACATTTGCAGCCAGTTTGCACTTGTGAAGGTGTTGGATGCCGTGAGATTAATGTCATAAACCGTTGTTCCTGCCAGATACATGCGGCTTGCATTGATTTTCGAAAACTCCATTTCAAGCTTCCAGTAACCTGCACCAAGCTGGAATACGCCGTTTGCATTCATCGTGCCCACACTTGCAGTAAGCAGCGAAGGAGGGTTAATCCGTTTTACAGTAACCGGATTACCGCCCACATTTTCGTCGGCATAAGCCACGTAAAAATCGGTTGTATTTCCGGGCTGCACGGCGGCGCAAATGCGTGTGGCAAATTGTCCGCTGCCAATTACTGTTGAAGTAATATCGGTAAACGAACCGGCAGAACCACCGGAGCCTGAGTAAAAAGCTTTGGCGGGATCAAAATTAAAAGCTCCCCATGCCGAACGGCTTGTGCATACGATAATTCGTGAGTTACTTACTCCGCCCGACCCGTTGATGATGTCAATATCACGGAATGTCCATACAAATCCCTGAGAGGTTGGCGGAGCCGTAATATCAAGCACCACGGTCCACGTGGGTGTGGCGGCGTTGGCGTTGGATGTGCGGAATATACGCCCGCCGGCAAGCACATACATGGTATTTGCATCCTGCGGATGAATAAGCACTTTAGTAACGCCGCCTGTCATTGCCACGCCGTTATCGTAGCTGGCAAGCGAGAGTATTTCTGTCCATGTGGTGCCGCCGTCGGTAGTACGCATAAGACCGAAACCGTATTGCCCGCCTGCACTGAAAGGCACACCATTATTAATTGCACCGATAAAAATGGTTGTGGGTGTGGTGGGATGTACTGCGATGGAAGATATACCGATACAGGGCATACGGCTTGGGTCGGTAAGACAGGCCCAAGAAGCGCCGTTGTTTACGGTTTTAAACAATCCGCCACCTGATGCACCGGCCAGTACTTCGCTGGGGTTTGCGGGATTTACATAAACGGCCGTAACCATACCCATAATGGGATTTGAGTATGTTGCGGGGCCCACAAGACTCCATGCACCAAGCGATGCCGAGGTACAAATGTTTGGAGCGCCCTGTACGGTTGGATTTGAATTATCACCAATGCGTACTGACGGATTGTTTGCAGCCATTGCGCGCGCATACATGCCTGTATTGGCAAGCTCGCCGGGCGTGGCCCCGGTGCAGTTCATGCGGTCTTTCCAGTACCAGTCCCATTGTGCAAAGAAAATTTCTTCCGGATTTTCAGCCATGCCCTCGGCATGGTTGCGGCGTAACTGCCGCTCCCAGGGCTTTTCCGATTGTTCAACCCGGAGCAGATACTTTTCGCGCAAGTCGTAATAGTTGGGGGCCGGACCTGCCGGCGAGGCACTCTGTCCTTTCAGCAAAAAAGACAAAGCAATGCCAGGAACGAGCAGCGAGGCTGCCCGCATCAGCTTGGTAGTTTTCATGGTGTGCGGTATAAGTGATTTAGGTGTGACCAATATATCACCTACATTTAGCCATTTACAAGTATTTACACCAGATCTGTTGATAAGTCATTAATTCCTGATATCTGTCAGTATGAAAAATGAACGTTCAGGAAAAATCATTAAACAAAAAATATGGAAAAGGATGTTCCGGAGAGAAACACCTTTTATGAAATGACAATCAGGGCTATTATTTCTGCTGTGCAGCCAGTAATGTGTTTTGCAGCAGGCCGGTAATGGTCATTGGCCCTACACCGCCGGGCACGGGTGTAATCCAGCTGCACTTGGGTGCCACATTTGCAAAATCCACATCACCATGCAGGCGGAATCCGCTTTTGGTGTCAGGGGCTGTGACCCGTGTGGTGCCCACATCAATTACAACTGCGCCTTCCTTCACCATATCGGCTTTAAGGAAATGGGGAATACCAAGTGCAGCCACGATGATGTCGGCGCTGCGGGTAATTTCGGCCAGATTTTGGGTGCGGCTGTGGCAGAGTGTAACGGTGCAGTTTCCGGGTTCGGCATTGCGTGCCAGCAGCATGCTTACCGGCGAACCCACAATGTGGCTGCGCCCGATAACCACACAATGCTTGCCGGAGGTTTTGATCTGGCAGCGTTGCAATAGCTGCAGAATGCCGTACGGTGTGGCGGGCAGAAAACAAGGCAAATTAAGCGCCATGCGCCCCACGTTTACCGGATGAAAACCGTCCACATCCTTGCGCGGATCAATAGTCTCAATTACTTTTTGTGAGTCAATGTGTTTGGGAAGCGGAAGCTGCACAATGAAGCCGTCAATTTCAGGATTTTGATTAAGCAGATGAACCTGTTCAAGCAATTGGCCTTCGGTTACGGTATCTTCCAGTCGAATCAGTGTGGAGCGATAACCAATGCGTTCGCAGGCGGCTACTTTGGCATTTACATACGTTACGCTACCGCCATCGTTACCCACCAGTATGGCAGCCAGATGCGGACGGCGAAGACCGGCTGCCACGCGGCGTTGTACTTCCTGTGCAAGTTCGTTTTGAATGGTAAGTGCAATCTGTTTGCCGTCTATAAGCTGCATACTTGGTTGATCGTGGTGGTTGGGCAGCAAAGATCACTATTTCCGGCCGAAACAGAGGTGGAGTTCCCGGCGAGTTTTACCGGTTTTTCCAACAGTTTGTTTTATTAAATCAGGGTTAATATCCCTGCTGTTTAAACAAAACCCGCTTCAGTGAGTTTACTTTGCATACCATTTCCAATTACCACTCATGGATATTCCTGATTTTACTTCCTCTGGCGTCTGGATAAGTCTGTTTACGCTCACTTTTCTGGAAATAGTACTTGGTGTGGACAACATCATTTTCATTTCCATTGTTACCGATAAACTTCCCCAGCACCAGCAGCGCCGGGCCCGGAATCTTGGGCTTACGCTTGCGCTGGTAATGCGTGTAATGCTGCTGTTTGCCATAACGTGGATGCTTCAACTGAAGGAACCTGTGTTTACGCTTTCATTTATGGAAGAGCCTAATTCGCCGGGAACACCTATTGGCATCAGCTGGAAGGATATTATTCTCATTGCCGGCGGTTTGTTTCTGCTGGCCAAAAGCACACTCGAAATTCACCGTAAACTCGAAAAATCAAAATCGCACGGAGCACAAGGCAAGTATGCCACTTTTACAGCCGTACTTGTTCAGGTAGTGCTTGTGGATATGGTGTTTAGTGTGGACAGCATTCTTACTGCCATTGGCTTAGTGGAGAATGTATTAATTATGATTATTGCTGTTGTGGCCAGTATGGGTGTAATGCTTGCATTTGCCGGTGCAATTACCCGTTTTATAAACCGTCATCCGGCTATGCAGATTCTGGCACTTGCTTTCCTTGTGGCTATTGGCCTGGTGCTTATTGCCAATGGCTTCCACCAGAATTTCAATAAGGGATATATCTACAGTGGTATGGCCTTTGCGCTGGTGGTGGAAATGATTAATATACGTATGCGGCGAAATAATGAATCGGTAAAACTGAATACGCAGGGGGTGGATGTGGAGAAGGAAATAGATGAAATGGAGGGCAAGACGTAACTGTCCTTTCTCGACTGCGCTCGGAAGGACAGCGGCTTTGTGTGTTTTAACTGACTAAGGCAAAAGTTGAATGCACTGTCCTTTATCGGCTGCGCTCGGAAGGACAGTGCATTAGTTATCAGCGGCGCATTTTAGGCATATTGCGCATCATCTTCGCCATCTGCCCCTTATCACTCATCATGCGCATCATTTTGCGGGTATCTTCAAACTGTTTGATGAGGCGGTTAACTTCCTGAATGGTGGTGCCGCTGCCTTTAGCGATACGCTGACGGCGGTTACCGTTTAGAATTTCAGGATGCTCACGCTCTTCAGGTGTCATCGACTGGATAATTGCTTCGATGCTTTTGAAAGCATTGTCGTCGATATCCACATCTTTCAGTGCTTTGCCCACGCCGGGAATCATGCCCATGAGATCTTTGATGTTGCCCATCTTTTTGATCTGCTGAAGCTGGCCGAGGAAGTCGTTGAAGCTGAATTTGTTTTTGGCAATACGATCCTGCAGGCGTTTGGCTTCCTGCGCATCAAACTGCTCCTGAGCACGCTCCACAAGTGTTACCACGTCGCCCATGCCCAGAATACGGTCGGCCATACGCTCGGGGTAAAACACATCAAGCGCTTCCATTTTTTCGCCGGTACCTACAAACTTGATGGGTTTGTTGACTACCGATTTGATGGAAAGCGCCGCACCGCCGCGTGTATCGCCATCGAGCTTGGTAAGAATTACACCGTCGAAATCAAGGCGGTCGTTGAAGGCTTTGGCTGTATTCACCGCATCCTGACCGGTCATTGAATCCACCACAAACAGAATTTCGTGGGGCTGCACGGCGGCTTTCACGGCTGCAATCTCGTTCATCATCGCCTCGTCCACAGCCAAACGGCCGGCGGTGTCGATGATTACTACGGAATGGTTGTTTTTCTTGGCGTGTTCAATACCGCGTTTGGCAATAGCCACCGGATCTTTCACGTCGGGTTCGGCATACACTTCCACGCCAATCTGCTCGCCCAGCACTTTCAGCTGGTCAATAGCCGCCGGGCGGTAAACGTCGCCCGCCACAAGCAGCGGACTTTTGCCGCGTTTGGTTTTGAGCCAGTTGGCTAATTTGCCCGAGAACGTGGTTTTACCCGAACCCTGCAAACCCGACATAAGAATAACGGTAGGGCTGCCACCGAGTTTGATGTCGGTTTTCTCGCCCCCCATAAGGTCTTTCAGCTCATCATGGGTAATTTTAATGAGCAGCTGCCCCGGCGACACGGCCGTGAGCACGTTCAGGCCCATCGCTTTTTGCTTTACCTCATCGGTAAATTTTTTGGCTACCGGATAACTTACGTCAGCATCCAGAAGGGCTTTGCGCACTTCTTTAAGCGTTTCGGCCACGTTAATCTCGGTAATTTTACCGTCGCCTTTAAGTACTTTAAACGCTCTGTCGAGCTTATCGGAGAGATTTTCAAACATCTTACGTCAAATTCAGAAGGAGTGCAAAGGTAAGAAACGGCTTTGGTTTTGGAAACTGCCGCAAATTCACCTTTGCCACTTACCAAATTTCCCCAATAACAGCCGGTAAAAACCGTTATTTTTGTCTAAACGCAATTCACCCCTGAATTGCTCCTTCACTTATAAAAATTATATGCAGCGTTTCACATTCCCGGCATCTTTTCTTACCCTTATTGCGGCTGTTGTTGTATCTGTTTCAGCCTTACAGGCGCAAAACCAGCCTCTGCCCGCTCCTACCAATAAAGTATCCATTTCAAACGGTCCTGAAATAGAAGCACGCCGCTCGAGTTTAAGCGGTGTGGCCGGTTTTGATGAAACGGGCTATTACATTGTGCGCAGGCAAAAAAAAGCACTCTACCTCGAACGCCTGAGCAAAAGCATGGCCATTGAACAATCGGTAAAAATTGAACCGCGTATCAGTTACAAGGGGTCAAAGGCTGCATTCAGCCAGTGCCGCATGTTTAACGGACACCTGTTTATGTTCTGGGTGGCTTCTGACCTGCGCACCTATACGCTTACCAATCTGGTGCAGGAAGTGGATAAGCAAACGCTTATGCCCGTGGGCAGTTTGCGGGAGCTGAATAAAATTGAATTCCCGGGCCGCCGTTCCATGAACCGGGCTATTGGGTATGGTGGCGTTTCATCGGTAGTGACTTCGGAAGACGAATCGAAAGTGATGCTTACCCGTCCGGAAGAGCGTGAAGAGGAAGATTCGCCCACCAGCAATGAAAAAATCATTATCGAAGTTTACGATGATCAGCTCAATAAACTCTGGGAAAAAACGGTTACCATTCCCCGGCCCCGCGATCAGTTTAACGTGCAGAGCATCCGTATCGAAAACGACGGTACCATCTACATCCGTGGAGCGGAATATCAGGAACGTGCTACGGCCCGCTCATCGCGCCGTTCGGGCAAACCTGATTTTGATTACTACATCTACCGCATTACCGAAAATGGCGGTGCGATGAAGGAAATTCCGGTAAATCTGGAAGGAAAATTTGTAACCGATGTGATAGCCACCACCGCCCTGAACGGCGATATTGTGCTGGCCGGTTTTTACTCTGAGCGCGGCACTTACAGCATCAAAGGTGTATTTTATCAGCGCATGAGTGGCAGCTCCGAACAAATGGTGGCCAGCCGTATGACCGAGTTCGACAAAGCGTTTATTACGCAATATGCCTCGCAGCGCGAAGTCAAACGCATTGAAAAACGCGAACGCCGTGGCGAGGAAGCGGAGCTGTTTGAGTTTGACATGGACAAGTTTCTGCTCCGCGCCGATGGCGGAGGAACGCTCGTTGCGGAACAATATTATATGTATGTGGAAACCATTACCACTCCCGGAGCCAACGGACAAACCACCACACGCACAATCTATCATTACATCTACAATGATATTCTGGTGCTCAATTTCAGTGCCGATGGTGAACTGGTGTGGAAATGTAAAATTCCCAAACGCCAGCACACCACCAACGATGGCGGCTACTATTCATCGTATGCGCTGATGGTGCAGGGCGACCGGTTGTTTTTTGTGTATAACGACAATCCGAACAACCTTACGCTGGAAGAAAACCAGGCGCCTGCCGACTTTAGCCGCAACCGTCGCGAGCTGGCTGTGGTGCTGGCCGAAGTGGATGCCGATGGGAAACTTACCCGCGAACTGCTTATTGCCACTGAGCGCGGCGATGTAATTGTGCGGCCCAAAGTATGTGAGCAAACCGGAGCCAATGAAATGCTGCTTTACAGCGAAAAGACATCGGTATTTCAGTTCAGCAAAGTAATTTTCAAAGCGCAATGAAAAAGCTATTTCCGGTAATTTGTTTTTGGGTATTGATGGTGTTGCCCCAACTGGCCGGAGCGCAGTTTATCACCGTGGGGGTATCTCCGGGCATTGGTATAGCCAACTACGGCCGCCGTTCGGGGCCACAGCAGGCACAGGTAAACAACCGTTTTTATCCGGGCATTGCCATAGAAGGCAATTATATACTGCAAGGTTTTCCGTTTCCCATTTCGGGCTATAATAGTTTTGGAATCGGCATTTATTCAGCCGGGCGCGATTCGTTTTCGTTGCAGGATGGTGCGGGCACGGGAGGCATACGCCGCATGCACATACGCGATTTTCAAATGCGTTACGGTTATGAGCTTCCGGCTGAAAACGAATTCTTTACCGCCTGGCTGGGCTGGAGTATCGGCTTCCGTTCCGGACGAAGTAAAATTACCGAAGCATGGAACAATCAGGGGCCGGTTGACCCGTCTTCCATAACCACCAGTCTTCGGGTACGTTCATTTACACTGGGCGTTCTGGCAGGTGCGATGTATGAATTTGAACACTTTTTCGTGTTTGCCCGTTATGAGTTTATGCTGAATCCGGCAAGCGCAATTTTTGGCAGCTATTCCCAGCATCAGTTTCATGCGGGCGTGTACTTGCCGGTATTTAATTTTTAATGCATAAGAACAGATGATGATTCGCAAGTTGTTTCTTGTAATGTTGCTTTCGGGCGCCTTGTTTCAAGCCCGGGCTCAGGAACTCACCGGGCCGGTAAATTTTTCGGTGTATCAGCCGCTGATTTGCCACGGCAGTATTCCGCAGGATATTCTGCTCAACACGCGTGAAAAGGTTGAGCGCGACATGAAACGCTCGTCGCGTAACAATCCGGCAACCACCAATTACGAGCGTGAGGAGTTTTTGCTCAAAAGCAATTACCTGCTTGATCAGCTCATGGTAAGTGGTAAAGTACTCTTTGGCGATACGGTAACTACGTATGTAAACAGTGTTGCCGACCGGCTGCTGGCCGATGAAGGCTCGTTGCGCCAGAAATTGCGCTTTTACTGCCTGCGTACCTCAGCGCCAAATTCGTTTGCCACTGAGCAGGGCATTATTTTCGTAAGCATCGGCATGATTGCCATGCTCGAAAACGAGGCACAACTGGCCTACATACTTGCCCGCGAAATTGCGCATTATGAAAAAAAGCACAATTCGAATTTCAACCTCACGTACGATCGTGTTTTTTCGCGCAATGAACGCGACCGGTATCAGAATGTGGAAGAAAGGCTGTTGTTGCTGGGCATGTATAATGCCGAAGAACAGGACCAAGCCGATATTGAAGGACTGAACCTGCTGCGCGAATCGGGCTACGACTGTGAAGCAGCGGCAGCGGCGCTTTACATGCTGCAATTTGGAAAACTCCCGTTTGAAGACCAGTATTTCAAACCCACCCTCCTTGAGCGGCCGGCTATGAAAATTCCCGCCCTGTATATGCCCGACAGTGTGCCCGCCTTCAACTACATGCAACTGAACAATTCAAACACCTATGCCGTGCAGCCGCGTCTGGCCGAGCGCCGTGCCGTGATTGAACGCAAAATTCAGCTGCTGGGCAACAACTGCGGCAACCGCAAGTTCGGCGATGATCTTGCCCATCATATCTACATGCGTAAAGTGTGCCGCTTTGAAACCGTACACTATCAGCTTACCGTGCGCGATTATGCCGGTGCTTTTATTAATGCACACACCCTGCTTGCTGCCGACAGCAACAACGCCTATCTCAAACTCTGCATTGGCAAAGCCTTGTATGGCATGACGAAATACAAAAATGCAGGCTCTTTCGGCTCGGTGGTTACTTCATCGCAAAAACGCGAAGGCCAGCAACAACGTGTGTATTCGCTGTTCAACAAACTCACGGCACCGCAATTGAACATGATAGCCCTGCGTTATTTGTTTGATCTGAACAAGGAACAACCCTCGGAATACCTGGCTTCGCTTGTGAATGACCTGACTGATGATCTGCTCGATAAACATAAAATAGTATTTACCGAGCTCTATGAACTAAAGCCTGTTACGCCTAAATCTGAAAACGACACTGTTGGACAGAACAAGCCGCAGCAAACTACCACAGGAGCCGAGGGGCAAACGTTCGTATCGAAGTACGAGAAACAGAAATTGCAACCCGCTAAACCAGCTACGGGTAAAGCTTCCGATAAGCCCGAAAACTCAAATTTTCATCTCTTTGCGTTTTTCGACATTATCAAAGATGCCGATGTGCAAAAACTGTTTGATGATGCTGCCGCTCGGGTAATTTACGAACAACAGCGCCGCGAGAAAGAAGCCGACCGTTTCAACCGCATGAGCCCCTACGAACAACGCCGCGAAATGCAGCGCCGCCGTCAGGCTAAATCAACCAATGCGGCACTGGGCGTAAACTCAGTGGTGGTAGTGGATCCGTTTTACTTTTATGCCGACGACCGTCGCGGACTGAAACTCATGAAATCAGAGGATCTTCGCCTGAAGTTTTGCGAGTCGATAGAAGAAACGGCCGGCGAAGCCAACCTCAAGGCCGAACTGCTTAACCCAAAATCGTTCACCGCCCGCGATGTGGATAAGTACAATGATCTCGCCGCAATAAACGACTGGCTGGGCGAACGCATGTCGCACGATAATGCCTTGAATATTATTCCGGTTGAAAGTGATGCGGCGCGCTCGGCAAGTACAAAATATAAAGCCGAACATATTTACATTACCGGCGTACTCACCTACAAACAGGTACGAGAAAATCGTGGCGCTGTACTGCTTTATTCACTGATTTTTTACCCGATGCTGCCTTTTGGTATAGCCTACGCCCTTACGCCCGAGCATGATACATATTACTATTCCATGGTTTACAACATCAACACCGGCGAAGAACGTATGAAACGGGTGGTGCATCTACATTCCAACGCACGAAACGGTTTCATTGTATCACAGATGTATGATACCATGTTGCAGATAAAAACCAAACCTGCCAGAAAAGCCCGCCAATGAAACGCCTTATCCTCTTTCTTGCTCTCCTCGGTTCGTTGCCTGCGCTTGCACAGAAAACACCTGTGCCGGGTTTCCTTGGCAAACGTTTTTATGTGGGCGTAAATGCCAGCACATTCCTGCACTTTCAGCGCAATGAGGAAGATGTGGTACAGTTCGACAACTTTCCGCTCAACACCCGTTTCTCCTACAAAACAGAAGCTACGATGAGCTATGTGCTCAACCGTAAAATTTCAACCGGACTCACGGTCACCTACGCAGAACAAAAAGCCTATTTCGGTATTCTTTCGGCAATGGTCATCAACGCACCTCCGCCAATTCCTACCGACACGTTTGTAGCCAATGTGAGGCCGATAAGTCCGAATACTGAATTTGGCAGGGTGCAATATTCCTTTTACTCCGTTCAGGCACACATTAAAATTTTCAGACGTAATTTTATTGCCCCTGCAGGCCGCTACCACTATTTTGCAGCAGGCATATTGCGATACCAGCCTGTAACACTGGAAAAAGGCCAAATACAGCTTAAACTTACCGATAGCCTCTATAGTTCAATACCTGCGTTCACCCAACCACTAAAGAACAATGGCGCGTACACAACTTTCCGCTTAACCTATGCCATGGGCCGTATTACTCCGCTCAACAAGTTCATTTTTCTTAATACCTCATTTGGCATTAATCTTCACCTCGGCGGCGATTACAGAAAAGTAATTATTGACTCGGCATTCAATTCAGTGACCACTATTCAGGATGCAGTAATTACTGGCTTATATCAAAATCTTACACGCCACAATACCTTTGAGGTTAAAGTGGGATTAGGATTTTATGCGTTCTGATAGCTTACCCGGGGTTGATTTTTTACGATGTTTATTCACTGACCTAAGCCAACCGGCACTTAATCGCATTTAAGTGCCGGTTCATATTTATAATTTGAGGCTTTATCGGCACCTGTTTCGATTTAAATAGTAAAATATTATTTTTGCAACAGCGTTAAGTAAGCTGTTTATACAGAATATTTATTATTCCGAATACACTGTATTCATCAGCTGCCCAATTACAACTAACCCTGAATTCATTTCGGATATCATGACATCTAAATTTTTTGCCGCGCTTGCGTTCTGGTGTATTGCCATTGTGCATACACAGGCGCAGAATACGTTTCAACCAGCCTTTGAGGTTGACTTTAACAATTATCAGCCGCTAAAGTGCTCAGGAAAAATTCCCGATGACATTCTGAAAAGTACCCGCGAAAAATACAACAGCGATTTAAAGGCTGAAAACAAACGCAGCGGCAGTGCGTACCGTGATGTGCAAAAAGAGCAGTTTCTGCTGCAAAGCAATTATGTGCTCGATAACCTGCTTACCAGCGGGAAAGTACTTTTTGGCGACAGTGTAACTACGTATATTAATCAACTGGCTGATGTACTGCTTGCCGATGATCAGCAGTTGCGCAGCAAACTCCGTTTTTACTGCCTGCGTATTTCTGATGCCAACGCTTTCTCTACCGATCAGGGAATGATTTTCGTGACGATCGGTTTAATTGCCCAACTTGAGAACGAGGCACAACTGGCTTTCATTCTGTCGCATGAAATTGCCCACTACGAAAAACGCCATACGCTTAACCAGTACCTCGAAAACAAAAAGATTTTCTCCAGAACGGCGCGTGATTATTACAGAAACTACGACGAGCGTATAAGATCATCCAGCGAATACAGCAAAGATCAGGAAATTCAGGCCGACTCACTTGGTTTACACCGTTTACGCAATGTGGGATACGATTGTGAACAGGCGCTTACATCGCTTTTTGTGCTGCAGTATTCGTATCTGCCGTTTGAAGATATTCCGTTTAACAAAGCCTCATTAAACACTCCTCTTGCCGCATTGCCCCAGGCCTTGTTTCTCGACAGCATAAAGCCTATAAATTTTGAAAGCGACAATGAGGACGACACCTATAATTCGCACCCGAACATGCTTAAACGCAGGCTCAAGCTGGAAGGGATAATTGATAACTCCTGCAATGCAAGTGGTAAAGTTTTTCTTATTTCAGAAAGTCGCTTCCTCACCTGTCGTAAAATATGCCGCTACGAAACGATTATGTATGATCTTACTTCGCGGAATTACATAGCTGTTTTCTACAATGCGGCCGTACTGATGCAGGAAAACCCAGGCAGCACATTTTTAAAAGTAAGTCAGGCGAAGGCCTTGTACGGACTTGCCAAATATAAAAACCATGAAAAAAGCGACGAAGTAATTCCGTATTACAAGAAGATTGAAGGTGAACAGCAGCAGGCTTACCACATGTTTTATAAATTATCCGCCTCGCAACTGAATATGATGGCCATGCGCTTCATCTTCAATTATCAGCAGCAAATTCCCGAATCAAATGTGCTGAAAGAAATGCTGAATGATCTGGCTGAAGAAGCATATTATTATCACGACATCGACTATTCTACGCTTAAAGAAAACTACAGAATTTATCAGGAAGCAAAACTTGATTCTGCGCGCCGAATTCAGGACAGTATCAATGCCCTGAATGCGCCCAAAACCGTTGACACATTGGTAAAAGCGGCAGAACAGGAACAAAAGTATGTGTCGAAATATGATAAACTCCGCGCTGAAAAAAAGAAGGTAGAAGAAAAAGTAGTCGTATCCGAAAAACAAACGATACGCAGTAAATTTCACCTGCTTGCTTTTGCCGATATTTTAGAGCAAAAAGAAGTGAAGGCACTATTTGAAAATGCCGAAGCCAGAGCCAGTGAACGCAAGGAGGCCGAAAAGAAAGAAGAGCTTGCACTTAGTAAAATGTCGGCCTATGAAAAGCGGAAAGCGAAAGAGAAAGCTGAAAATTACACCGGACAGTCTTTAGGCTTAAAAAAGGTGCTGGTAATTGATCCGTTTTATTTCGCGGCTGATGAACGCAAAGGACTTCACCTGCTTGAGTCGGACGATAAAAAACGCCAGCTCACACAGCAGATTATAGAAAATGCCCGTTACGCCAATCTGGAAGTCGAATTGTTTGACCCGAAAACATTTACGGCCGATGATGTAGATAAGTATAATGATCTGGCTATGCTTAACGACTGGATTTCGGAACGCATGCAGCATGATGAAATTGAAATACTTCCGGCTTCGGGTGAGATGGCTGATCAGGTAGCCCGCAAGCACAATGCCGAAGATATTTACATTGCCGGTGTATTCAGCTACAAACAACCCCGATCTAACCGCGGATCCATTCTGCTGGTCTGTCTTTTCCTTTATCCGGCCCTACCCTTTGCCATTGTGTATGCGCTTACACCCGAACAGGACACTTATTTCTTCTCGCTTGTGTACAACCTGCATTACGGCACACAGCGTATGAAACGGGTGATACACATGAAGTCGAAATCGAGAAATGGCTATATCAATTCGCAGATGTATGACCTGATGCTTCAAATTAAACGTAGTCCTGGTCAAAAGAAATAACCTCACTCGCATGAAAAAGCTATTTACAATTCTATTGGTTCTGTGCTGCGCAAAAACAGTTTGGTCGCAGATTCCCGGTTATCAGGGCAAACGTCTGTTGATAAGCTATTCAGGGCAAACATTCATTCGTTATGACCGGGATGAATTTTTAAACATCGAAGACGGCTTTGTGATGAGTACCCGTTTTTCGTGGAGAAATGAACTGAACTTATCCTACGTAGTTTCCCGTAAATCTACCCTTGGTATCAGCGCCTTCTATGCACGCCCCAATGCTACATGCAACTATGAAAGTGTTTCTTTCAATTACGTAAACCCGCAGAGCGGCATTACGCTGGCGAATACAGCCTCTGTAAACATCAATGAATTTGACAAACCCGGTTCGCTTCGTTTCACGCAATTTGGGGCGGCAGTTAACTGGCAGTTCTTTCCCAATAAATATATTGCTCCTGTAGGTACATATCACCAGTTTAGTGTGGGTTTTATGATGGCGCGGATACCACTGGAGAAAGAAAATGAAATCCGTTTAAAAGAATATCCAACCTGGCAAGGATCAAATTCATTTCAGGCCGTACTCACCGAACCTTACAAATTTTCCTGTGCACGCTTCAGCTATCATCTCGGGCGGCAGAATCCTATAGGTAAAAATATTTACCTGAATACCGCAATTGGTATTGTAAGGTTTTATGGCAACAGCTATGTTTCCACCAACCTTTTCAGCGACGGTTCTACCAGCTATGGTTCCATACTCAAGCTGGATGAATACCTGAATAATATGATTTCCCGCAATTTGCTGCGCACGCAGATGTTTGAAATCAAATTTGGAATCGGGTTTATTAAATAAGTGGCCGATGAAAAGAGCATGTTTTTTTCTGTTCCTTTTTGGCTGTTCGTGTTATGCAAGCGCACAGGAAGAACTTTCGAAAGAAGCGCCAGTACTTCGGATTCGTCTAAACGGAGCTGTGTATGGTGATTATATTAACCGTTGGAATGGAATTTATGACTCGCCCGATCTGCTAAGTATTGAGCAGATTACAAGCGGAGGAATAAAACTCGGCATTGATTACCGCACACGCGCCTATCAGCCCCTTGGCAGTCACGGTGTTGATTTTTCACTGATTGCCGGAGGGAAAAGCGCAAGTTTTCAAGTAGGTATTCCCGGATCAGGCCCTTCGTCCATTCCCCCCAAAAATCAGAATGAGCCGAATTATTACGCATGTCAGGTTACATCCTCCGGAGTTGAACTTAGTCCGCAAACCAGCGTATTTTATGTATATGGTTCGGAAAAGCAGCTGGAATTTACTTACGGAGTTGGATTGAATTTTCAGTATCAAACCAATAAACTGGCTCTGATGAGTCCGCTCTCCTCTTTTGATACACTTGCTTTTATTCCGCGCGGACTTAGCGGCTATTCCTCGTCTTATGCCGCCTTTCATACATCCGCTGAATTTTTTCTGGGTTTCAGAAGAGCTTTCCGGCGACTGGCCTTAGGAGGCAATCTGGGTATTCAGCAACACCTGCTTGGTAAAAAAGGGTATCACCCGAAAACAGCGGTATCGTATCAGGTCAACATCATTTACACACTCAAACAACTGTAACCGGTAATTTATACGTGCATCAGGGCTTGCTGACTTTAGCATACTGCTGGTGTTTACCGCGAAAACTTACCGGCATCCAGCTCGCTGAAATGCTTTTTACCGTGCAGAAAATGCGCAAACACCACCGAGCCGTTGTACACCGCTGAGGTAGCATACTGACTGATTCCCGCTTTAAGTTTTCTACGCTTTTTCAGTGTACGCGGCAACTGTGCGTAAAAATTAAAATGGGCACGGATTACGGCAAAGCAATGTTTCCAGTCGCCGGAAAGCAGGAAACGTACACCGGCCACACCGTCGATAATCAGGCGCAGGAATATTTTTATGCCGAACCAGCCGGGAGCGTGGTTTTTGGCAATCATCACCAGATTATTGCGGAAGTTGAGAAAGGTTTTGCGCGGATTAATTTGCGAAAGCGTGCCACCGCCTACATGAAACACGGTTGAGTTGCCGCAATAACCAATGCGCCGGCCCATGTTGCGCAGCCGCCAGCAAAGGTCTATTTCCTCCATGTGCGCAAAAAAATCTTCGTCGAGACCGTGCGCCGCTTTCCAGTCGGTGGCGCGCATCATGAGGCAGGCTCCGGTGGCCCAGAACACATCGCAGGTATCGTTGTACTGGCCGTTGTCGGTTTCAAACGCATTGAACAGGCGGCCCCGGCAAAACGGAAACCCCCATTTATCAATAAAACCGCCTGCGGCACCAGCATATTCAAAACATTCGCGCTGGTGAAAGCTGCGTATTTTAGGCTGGCAGGCAGCCATGCCGGGGTTTTCGTCCATGAGTTTCACCAGCGGCTGGAGCCAGCCGGGCGTTACTTCAATGTCGGAATTAAGCAGTACGTAGTAATCGGCATCTACTTCGGCCAACGCTTCGTTATAACCGCGGGCATAGCCGCCATTGCGCGAATTGCGGATGATGCGGATGCCGGGATAATGCGCTTCGAGAAAAGCCACTGAATCATCGGTTGACGCATTATCGGCCACAATAATTTCGGCCCCGCTGCCGGTGTGCTGCATCACGGCGGGCAAAAACTGTTCGAGCAAAGCCCGGCCGTTCCAGTTCAGAATTACGACAGCAGTTGTTGACATGGCGCAAAAATAGGGGTTTCGCGTGATTGTATTGGACAAGATCGGTGCTGCGCGCAATTCCCCCTGCCCTTTTTCGTACCTTTGCACCCACATTTACGAAATTACATGGCAGAACGCGTGTTAAATACCATTGAAGAAGCGCTGGAAGATATCCGCGCCGGGAAAGTGATTATTGTGGTTGATGATGAAGACCGCGAAAACGAGGGCGATTTTATTGCTGCCGCCCGCCACGTTACCCCCGAAGTAATCAATTTCATGGCCACACACGGGCGCGGACTTATTTGCGCACCTATTATCGAAGACCGGGCCGACGAACTCGGGCTGGAACTCATGGTGCCCAAAAACTCTTCGCTGCACGAAACACCGTTTACCGTATCCATCGACCTGCTTGGCAACGGCTGCACAACGGGCATTTCAGCATCTGATCGTAGTAAAACCATTCAGGCGCTTATTGACCCGAACACCAAGCCCGAAGATTTCGGCAAGCCGGGGCATATTTTCCCGCTGCGTGCACGCCGCGAAGGTGTGCTTCGCCGCATCGGCCATACCGAAGCCACCATTGACTTTGCCCGTTTAGCCGGCTTTGAGCCTGTGGGTGCGCTGGTGGAAATTATGAATGAAGACGGCACCATGGCCCGCCTGCCCGAACTGCTGCAAATTGCCAAGCGGTTCGACCTGAAAATCTGCTCCATTAAAGACCTTATCGAATACCGCCTGCGCACCGAAACCACCATTGTGCGCGAAGTGGAAGTGGAACTCCCCACCGAACACGGCAATTTCCGCATGGTGGCCTACACCCACACGCCTTCCGGCCAGCCGCACCTGGCACTGGTAAAAGGCACCTGGGAAACCGGCGAAGAGGTACTCGTGCGCGTTCACTCGTCGTGCATGACCGGCGACATTTTCGGCTCGTGCCGCTGCGATTGCGGTCCGCAACTGCACAAAGCCATGGAAATGATTGAAGCCGAAGGAAAAGGTGTAATCATTTACATGAATCAGGAAGGCCGCGGCATCGGACTGCTCAATAAACTCAAAGCTTATAAACTGCAGGAGCAGGGCCGCGATACTGTGGAAGCCAACC
This sequence comes from Bacteroidota bacterium, assembly GCA_020402865.1. Lineage (NCBI taxonomy): Bacteria > Pseudomonadati > Bacteroidota > Bacteroidota bacterium. Next base: position 131,921 of record JADBYT010000011.1, read on the forward strand.
TCGAACTCGGCTTCAAAATGGACGAACGCGACTACGGCGTGGGCGCACAGATTCTCCGCGATCTCGGTGTGCAAAAACTCCGCCTGATGACCAACAATCCGAAAAAACGCGCCGGGCTCATCGGCTACGGCATCGAGATTGTGGACAATGTGCCGCTCGAAATCAAATCCAACAAACACAACCGCCTCTACCTCGAAACCAAACGCGATAAGCTTGGGCATTCGCTGCGGCTGGAGAAATAGTGCGGAGGCTTTGAAGCATCGGTGGCTTCGACAAGCTCAGCCACCGAGACAAGCTCAGCCACCGAGACAAGCTCAGCCACCGAGACAAGCTCAGCCACCGAGACATTTAATTTTCTGTGGACGGTGAGCCCGTCGAACCGGGAACTACCGAGATGTTTGTGGACGGTGAGCCCGTCGAACCGGGAACGGGTACTTCGCCTTCGTGGACGGTGAGCTTGCCGAACCGGGAACGCGTACTTCGCCTTCGTGGACGGTGAGCTTGCCGAACCGGGAACGGGTACTTCGCCTTCGTGGACGGTGAGCTTGCCGAACCGGGAACGGGTA